>JBDTTN010000043.1:0-11612 GCA_039930625.1 Gemmatimonadota bacterium
CGGCTCCGGCGCAGGCGCAACGCAGCAAGGAGCTCTCGTTCATCGACCTTGGCGGATCAGCACCGGCTTCGCAGCGGAACGCCACCGTCATCGAAGCCCGCAAGGCGCCGGTCCCGGCTCCGTTCCAGGCCAAGGCACAACCGAAGTCCCTGCCAAGCACGACGGAAGTGGAGTTCCTCGTCATGGATGGCGGGATCGAATCGCCGGTCCGGACCTCCGCAGGCCACCGCACGATTCCGCCGGAGGACCTCGATCTACTGTTTGATGCGCCAATCCACCCGGTCAAGGCGCCCGCGAGTCCCGTGGTGGTTGCGGCTCCCCCATCGCCAAAGGCCCAGGCACTGAACCCGCCGGTCGCGCCGGTATCGCCGCGCGCGCCCGTGACGAAGGTCGAGAAGCCGGTGGCAGCAGCGCCGGCCGTCGCGGCACCGAAGGTCGAGCAGCCCGCTGTGGCGGCGCCCGTGGTCAAGGCACCCAAGGTCGAGCCGCCAGCACTTGTTGCGCGTACCGTCGCCAACCCGAAGCACGAGGCAGCCGCGGTGCCAGCGGCACCCAAGGCCGAAGCACCGCGGGCCGAGGCTATGATCACAAAGGGTACCGTGGCTGATGCTGAGCCCGCTCCGGTGGCACCCGCCGCCGCGCCCGCGGCGCTGCACAAGCCGGTCGTGGCCCCGAAGCCGGTGGTCGAGGAGGATCTCACGATCCCGGGCGCCGCGCTCCTCGAAGCCCCGAGTGCGGCCGTCCCGCTGGATGCGGCCGTGCCTCATGCGCAGCCAGCGTCCACCGGCCGATCGATGGGCATGCTCGTCGCAGCGGGTGTGGCACTCCTCGTGGTGGCTGGCGGCTTGCTCGCGTGGAAGCCGTGGAGCGGTCGCGCGATCAGCTCGACGGGCGTGGTCGCTGCGGCACCGAGTTATGGGCCGACGGCCTCGGCAGCGACCTCCGCGCCTGGCGCCCTGACAGGAGCCGTCCCGTCCAAACCGGGTACCCCGGCAGTTACGCCGGTAGCACCAGCTCCGAAGTCCGTTGAAGTCGTGGCCAAGACCGACTCCGCTACGGCAAAGCCGACCGACGATGAGGTCATCGCCGCTGCCCGTCCGAACTTCCGGGCCGACGTCGATGTTCCGAGCGGCGACCTTGGACTTCCCACCGACATCCGGTCGACCGCGACGCCGGGTACCGTGGTGGCACCCTCAGAGCTCACCGGGCGGCTCGAGGCGGCCGAGAAGCTCGCGCAACTTGAACTCGGCACCAAGCTTGGTGGATTCCGCACCCTGCTCGCACCGAATCGCCTGACAACTGCCGAGGGCGTCGTGGCAGCGCGGACCGCGTGGTCGACCAGCGCGGAAGTGATCCGGCAATACCGCGCCAGGATTGCCCGGATGGAGAAAGCATACGAGGACAGCGTCCTGACTTCGCAGCGTGCCCAGCGGTGGTCGAGCGAGGAGATGCGTGCCTGGGCCGCTCACCAGAGCCAGGCGGAGCCGGTGGAGACCTCGCAGCTGGCCGATCTGATGTTCAGTCAGGTCAGCGAGGGGCTCGATATCCTCGCGGCGCTGGATGGCAAGTACGAAGTGAAGGGCGGCCTGATCGTCTTCAAGAACCCGGCATCCGGCACGCGCTACACCAGCATCCGCACCTGGGTCGAGCAGCGGATGCAGGTCTGGTCCAGCACACCGGAGAGCGCCCGTGTCTACTCGATCAGCGCCATCCTCAGGGCCCTCGGCGACGGCTTCCCGGCGACCCCGTAAGGCCCTCTGGCGTCGCATCTCGAACCGCTGCAACATCACGAGCGGTGGCTCCGTACGGAGCCACCGCTCAGTGCTTTCCCCAGACGCGGAGAGGTTACAGTGGCGCGCTCCCTCCAGACGGCCCTTGGACTGCTGCCTCTCGCCCTTCTGCCGGCGTCGAACCGGCCGTCGGTCAAGGTGGTGGTGGAGTACGAGATCCCCCGCGACAACAGCTTCCCGCACGATCCGGCGGTGGGTGGCGACGGAATCGTCTGGTACACCGATCAGAGCAACAGCATGATCGGCCGACTCGATCCTGCGACCGGTGCGATCACCGACTATGCGACGCCGACGCCGAAATCGGGACCGCACGGACTCGTGGTGGCGGCGGACGGCAGCGTCTGGTACACGGCGCAACGGATCGGCGCACTCGGCCGGCTGGACCCGGCGAGTGGCCGGATCGAGGAGTATGCGCTTCCGTCGGAGGCGAGGAACCCGCATACCCCTCTGGTTCACCAGGGGATGATCTGGTTCACCGATGCCAACAACAACAGCTATGGCAGGCTGGATCCCGCGACCGGAAAGGCGGAGGTATGGATCGCGCCGACGCCGCGAAGCATCCCATACGGTCTCGCCGCCGCGCCGGATGGCTCACTCTGGATTGCGCAGCTGGGCAGCAATCAACTCGGTCGAGTCGATCCGGCGACCGGCCTCATGCAGGAGTTCGTCCTTCCCAATCCTGCAGCACGCCCGCGGCGTCTCGCGGTCGCCGCGAACGGCACCGTGTGGTACACGGATAATGCGCGCGGATTCCTGGGGGCGCTCGACCCTGCGACGGGGGTCGTGCGAGAGTGGCCGTCACCGACCGGCAACGCGGAGCCCTATGGCATCGCGATCGGCACCGACGGGCGGATCTGGTACAACGAGGCGACGAGCGGACTCATGGTCGGATTCGATCCGAAGACCGAGAAGATGGAGACGGTGAGAATTCCCACGCCGGGGTGCGTGGTGCGCCACATGGTCACCGACACCGTGCGCAAGCGGCTCTGGCTCGCGCTGTCAGGAACGGGACGCATTGGACGGATCGACCTGTAGCCGCGATTTCCACAACTATCCACACCATCAACAGAATCCACACTCGACATTCGTCAAGTCGTGCTCCCTAGTTCTTGACGAATGCTTCGCTGAGCCGCAACTTGGGCCTCCCTCTGAGACCCACCTGCTGCCGGCGCCGAAATGCCCGCTTCGCTCGACGACCTGATCAAGTCTTTCCGCTGCACCTTTTTCCCGGTGCAGGTGCTGGTGGTGGATGACGACGTCACGGCTCGGGCCGCGATGCGCCGAGTCCTCGAGCATCACGGTTACACAGTGATCGTCGCCGAGGATGGCGTGGACGCACTGCGAATGCTGGAGCGCACACACGTCCCCGTCGATCTGCTGATCACCGATGTGCAGATGCCAGGCATGAGCGGAGATGTGCTGGTGACGCGAGTCCGGGACGCGTGGCCGGATCTCCCGGTCATCTACGCCTCCGGTGAGCCGAGATTCGCGCGGCTGGCGCAGGAGACGCCTGGCCAGGTGGCGTTCCTCGCCAAACCGTTTCTGCCGGCCGAACTGCTCGAGACAGTGCGGGAGTCGCTCGGATTGCCGGCGGTCGAGAATGCGCCGACCGGCGACGCAGCACTGGAGCTGGGTTAAGGATCGCCTCACGACCAATCCGAAAACAGAAACGGCTGGCCGCTCAGAGAGGTGGCCAGCCGTTGCCTTTCGGCCGATCGGGTTCAGGGCTTCACGAACAGCGTCGCCCAGTCGTTGCCGCTCTGCGCCACCAGCTTGAGATGGAGCACGCCACCGGGCGCATCGTAGTAGAATTTGTCTCCGTTGCTCGCATCGACCTCCGCCACGCTTGCCGCAGCCGTCATCGGGTTCCCCGCCCAATAGTCGCGCACGATCTGGCTCGGTGCGGCCGCATAGGGAAAGGCGAGGCGAACAGCATCGCCGGCCTGGGCGCTGTTGAGGTAGAAGTTCGGGCTGGTCGGCGTCGCGGCGGTCCACTGCATGGTGTAGCCGCGGCCCGGGATGGCGGAAAGGGAGGCGTTGTCAGGCCGGTTTCCGCCGCCGGAGAAGAGCTGACCCACGGAGTCATCGCGCACCACCGTCACCGGGGCAACGGCCTCGGCGGTCTGGCTGTTGAATGAGAGCCGGACGAAGCGCTGGGGACAGAGGTGGGCGTTCCACTGGGCCTGATAGCTGCACTGGGGCGTGACCAGAATCGGCGAATTGGCGACCAGCCACTTGCCGGGCTGCCCGCTCACCGCGCCATTCTTGTCGAGGAAGACCGCGGCCTTGTCGCCGTCCTTGTCTGCGGTCGGATCCTTCAGGTAGAGCTGCCTGGCGTTGATGAACGTGAGTGCGCCGGCCTCGTTCAGCGGATTGATCGAGAAGGCATCGTCGAGGAGATAGCCAAGCGCACTCGCCGGAACCGTCGTTGCCGCGGTGTAGTTGATGAAGGTGACACCGTGCGCACCCACCCGCCCATCGTAGAACTCGAAGCCTCGGAGCGCGCGGCTTGAGGGCAGCGCGGTGATGCTGCCAGTCTGCCCGATGATCGTGGTGTTCTCGACGAAGGTCTCGTAGGCCGCAAAGGTGGCGCCGATCTGATTGTCGGCGAGCAGCGAGTTGGAAAGCTTCAGGTGGTCTCCCCGGAGCCAGACCGCGCGGCCGTAGTGCTTGTAGGCGCGGAAGCTGGTGAAGTCGGCGACCACCGGGGCCGAGTTGTAGTCGTTGGGATCGACCCGCGGCACGTAGACGGTCACTTCCGGGACCAGGCCGGCACCGGGGCCGTCGTCCACGAAGAGTCCGCCCTGATGGTTCGAGTGGGCCACATTGCCGGAGAACTCGCCCAGCGGGGTCAACCGGGGCCGGTCGGCAGCGCCAGTGGACAATCCCGTGGGCTGATCGGGTAGGGCGTACCAGAACCCGAATCCCTGCGAGCCCGCCGCCACGTTGTTGCGGACGATGTTCGCCGGATTGGTAATCCAGAAGGTGGCCGGGCGGGTATCGGATGGGATGAGCCGGATCCCGTCGCCGGGATCGTGCGAGGTCAGCCCGAGGTTCCCCTCGATGAGGTTGCCGCTCTCCGCGCCATCCTCCAGGAAGTAGCCGTGCCCCGCATGATCGTAGCAGACGTTGTCCTTGACGGTCGCGTTGTCGGTCCCGTGGATCGTGACGCACCGATTGAAGGTGCGCCAGACGCTGCTGTTGCGGAAATACTGGCCGGTCACATCGCCGGCGACGTGCCAATGCATCGGGTAGCGCGCGAGCAGCCCGCGCTGGCCCATCTGGAAGAGTTCGACGCCTTCGATATGAGCCACGCCGCCGGCCATGATCATCAGATGGCCGCCGTAGCCGGGCGTCGTCCCGGTGTCGCCCCGGATAGTGATGTTGCGGCTGAGCAGTCCGACTTCCGCCCGTTCGTCCACGTCGGTCCCGCTCACCGTGATGATCTCGCCGTAGTGCGCGTGCGCCAGTGCCGATGTGAGCGTGACCGTGGTGCCGCTCACGCTGGCGATGACGTTTTCTTCGGCCTGATTCTGGTTGTAGTCGCTGGAGGCCAGCACGATCCGGTCGCCGGGACGCCAGCCCGGATTGCGCTCGAGCATGATCTGGGTCGCGCCCTGTGCCGCAGTCGCGCGCAGGTGGGTCCAGCCAGCGCGCTTCTCGCCGTGCAGCTCGATGCGGCCCATGACGCCGATGAGCTTGTTGCCCATCCCCATCACGCTCGGATTCCCGACGGTGCCGGTAAGAGTGATGACGGCGTGATGGGTCCAGGGACTCGACTCGGATCCCGCCAGCAGCGTCCCGTTGACGACGATCCAGCCGGTGGTGAGGGAGAGGTCGGAGCGTCCGAAGGCGAGCGTCCCGTCGATGGTGAGACTCTGCAGGACGGGAGGGCTGCTGTCGAGCTCCACGGACAGCCCCGCAGGAATGACGACCGAATCCCCCGGCGCCGGTACCTGGCCGGATGGCCACGTCGCGGGATCGGACCAGGCCTTCAGGTTGCCGATCGGCGGCCCACCCGGTCCGGTGGGAGACCTGGATTCAGCGCCGCAGGCGGTAAGCAGCAGCGCCAGTGCGATCGCGAAGCGACCGGGGGCTAGTCGCATCGGAGTGACCTCGAGTATGCCGGGAATGGAACGCGGTGCGACCAGGTGAAGCGTCGAGCCGCGTCAATTATCGGGCACGCCCGGGGTCGGCACAATTCACAGGAATTGATGGTGTCATCGAATGCGACGGTACTCGGGCCAGCGCGTGGCGGATCGTGATTGTCGTCACTCGGCGAGGCCGCGCCGGAGCGTGCAGTACGGGCAGAGACAGACTGGCCCGGGTCGTGCCCATCATGGCGTAGAAGGCTCAATCCGGGGGTAACCCCCGCGCATCACGCGTGTCAGACCGGGAATTGCATGGAACACCAGCGCCACAGTCCGCTTTTCGGTCTCACGACCGGCTCCTTGCTGCAAGGTCGTTACCGCCTCCTCAGGGAGACCGGCGAGGGGAACGCTTCGGCCGTCTATCTCGCCCAGGACATCGAGGTCGGGACTGAAGTCACGGTGAAGGTGCTCACGCTTCCTGAGGAGCAGCGGGAGCGGCTGCGTCGCGAGGCCCTCGTCATCCGCGATCTCGAACATGAACACATCGCCAAGCTGCACGATTTCTTCGAGAGTGGAGAGCGGTCCGTGCTCGTCTCCGAACGTGTCGATGGTCCCGACCTCGCGGCATACCAGGCGGAGAGCGGTCCACTGGAGGCGGAGGAGGTTGGCGCGATCGGTCGCGGGGTAGCCCTGGCGCTCCGGGCCGCGCACCGGCGGGGGCTGCTGCATCGCGCGGTCTCGCCCCGAAGCGTCCTGATTGCCGCCGAGACCCGCGCCAGACTGATCGACTTCGGAGTCGCGGATCTGGAGGGCGGACGCGACTATCGGGCGCCGGAACTTCTCGCCGGAAAGGGAGGTGACGGTCGAGCTGACCTCTATGGCCTCGGCCTCACCCTGTACTTCCTGCTCACCGGTGAGCTCCCACCCAGGCTGGGAAGGGATCTGCCGCCGCCTCCGAGTCCGGACGGGTATCGTCCGTCGCGTCAGCGGCGCTCGATTCCGACCTGGCTTGATGATGCGGTAGCCCAGGCGACCGCCGCACTGCCGGCCGACCGGTTCCTTTCCGCTGGGCGACTTGCGGAGGCGCTCACCCCGGGCCGGCTGGTGCCGCCGGTGGGAGCGAACCGGTAGTCAACCAGACCCGGATCTCTTCCGGTGTCAGATAGAATCTGCGCTTCACGGCCGCCGACGTCGGCGAGACTCGCCGATACAACCACTCCCGATACGCGATCAGCCCGCAACCGTAACCCCGACCCAGGGTGGCGAGATCGGTTGCACGCTCGTAGCTGGCCTCGTTGCTGGTGAGATAATGGAAGGTGAACCGGGCGAGGCCCGGAGCCGATCGTCGGTTGTAGTCCACGATGTGGCTGAGCTCGTGGGCGAGCACGGCTCGGATCGCGGCGCGCGGCGGCGGATTCTTGAAGAGCCTGGGGTTGACGTAGACGAGATAGGCCCGCTGACGCCGTGCGTTCAGGAAGGTGCGGAGTTCGGTACCGGAGGTGAAGAAGTCGGTGGCGCTGCGCAGCTCATTCAGGACGATGTCCTCCCCCGCGAGATCCGGAAAGCTGGCACGTCGCACCTCGGAGAGCAGCGAGTCGATGCTGCGGTACGTCGTCGGCCCGGATGGCGGGAACGCCGGGCAGAGCGAATCAGTCGGCGAGGGAGCACCCAGCAGCAGCGCGAGCGCGAGTGGCAGCATGACATCATTCCGCGAAGGACTCTGCAAGAATAGCTTACCGGCGTGACGACCGAGCGGCTCTACTACACCGACAGCTACCTCTCCCGCTTCGCCGCCAGGGTGATCGACCGGGCGGACGGGGGCCGACGGGTCTACCTCGACCGTACCGCCTTCTATCCAACCTCCGGCGGGCAACCCTTCGATACCGGACGCCTGGGTGGTGTCCGCGTTGTGGAGGTGGTGGACGAGGAGGCGCGGGTGGCGCATCTGCTTGAGGCGCCGCTCGCCGAGGGGCCGGTGGAGGGCGAGGTGGACTGGGGGCGCCGCTTCGATCACATGCAGCAGCATACCGGCCAGCATCTGCTCTCGGCGGTCGTGGCCGACCTGTTCGGCTATCAGACGGTGAGCGTGCATTTTGGTCCCGAGAGCGCGACTCTCGATCTCGAGGTACCGGCCATCACGCCAAAACAGGTGCGGGAGGCTGAGGCGCGGGCGAACGCCGTCGTCACCGAGAACCGGACGATCAGCGTGCGTTTCGAGGACGCCGCGACCGCGACCGGGCTGAGGAAAGCTTCGGATCGGACCGGAGTGCTGCGGGTGGTGACTATCACCGACCTCGACCGGAGCGCCTGCGGCGGGACCCACGTCCGCGCCACCGGCGAGATCGGCCCCATCCTCATCCGGCGAATCGAGCGGGTGAAGAAGCTGGTGCGACTCGAATTCCTCTGCGGCGGGCGGGCGGTACGGCGGGCGCGGGCGGATTTCGATGCACTCGCCGGCGTGGCGACGGAGGCCTCGACTGGCATCGACGACATCCCCGCTCTCTTCGAGAAGCAGCGGACGGAGCTCAAGCAGACCGAATCGGCTCGGCGCGGACTGGAAGAGGAGCTCAACGGCTACCGGGCCCGGGCGCTGTACGACGCGGCGCCTGCCAATGTCGGTGGGAGCCGGTTGGTCGTCCATCGGTCGGCGGCGGGAGGCGTGGAGTCGCTCAGGGGTCTGGCAGCTGCGGTAACCGCGCTCCCCGGGGCGGTGTTCATCGGGACGCTCGCCACGCCCCCGACCATTCTCTTCGCCATCGCAGCCGACGGCGGCCCCGATGCCGGCGCAACCCTCAAGCCGATACTCGCCGAGCTTGGCGGCCGAGGGGGTGGGCAGGCTCGGCAGGCGCAGGGGACGGTACCGGGCGGGGCCGAGCTGGAGGCGGCGATTGCCCGGCTGGCCACTGCCGTCGGCGCCGAACCACTCCCCTAGCCCTCCCCTCCCCCCTCCGCCGCATAGAACCACCCGAAGCGTCACCCATCCGAGAACGATTCGTCATCATCCGTGTTAGGCGCCTGTTATGGTGCGCCGGTAGACTCTCATCACCCTCGCATCGAATGATGCGAGGGTGATACCCGTCACCTCCAGCAGAAAGTGAGTACCGCCATGCGTGTCACACACGGCCCGACCATGGGCGGCGCGTGGGTCCTGACCGCAGTCCTGGTCACCGCCGCCTGTCACTCCGAACCGACCCCGCGCTCGCCGGGGCTCGCCCGCCAGCTCCAGGAAGTGGCGCTCACCCGCGAGCGTGACAGCCTGCTCCAGGAGGTCGCGGCGAACGGCAAGCTGCTCGGCGACTTGCAGGTGGAGCTCTCGAAGGTGGAGCGGAAGCCGGCGACGGGGACGCCGGAGTCACCCTCGCTGGAGGTGACGAAGGACCAGCGGGAGTTCACCCTCGATCGTATCCGGGCCATCACCACAAGGCTCAAGACCGCGGAGACCCAGGTCGCCGCGAGCGAGCGCCGGATCCGCCGGCTCACCCAGAAGGCGGACAGCCTGGATGCAGGGCTGACGGAGGCAACCGGAAGAGTCACCGACCTGGTGGCGATCGTCGGGTCGCAGCGGGAGACCATCAATGCCCTGACAACGCAGGTGGAGGGCCTGGTGACGGAAAACCTGACCCTCAGCGACAGCGTGCTGCACCTGACCGACGACCACAACACTGCCTATTTCGTGGTCGGAACCAGGGCGGAGCTGCTGGCGAAGGGAGTGCTGGTGGAGGACGGGCACCGCTCGGTGCCGCTGGTGGGACGCCGCGGTGTGGCGCCGGCGCGGGAGCTGCCGCTCGGCGAGTTCACTTCAATCGACCGGAGCAGCATCCGGGAGATTCCGCTGCCTCGCGCCAACCGCAAGTACCGGATCGTGACGCGGCAGAACCTCGCGTACCTGGGATCGGGGGTCGGGGAGCGGGGCACGGTGACAGGGAGTATCGCGATCAACTCGCCGGAATCGTTCTGGGAGCCTTCGAAGTACTTGATCGTCGTGGAGCAGTAGCTCAGGTGAGGCGAGCAGTGAGGCGGGTACGGGCGACCGGTTGGGTCGCCCGTACACTACTTATTCCTTTTTTGGCCGCGGCTTGGCCCGGCGGGTCGGCTCCGCGACCAGCGGATCGTCCGGCCAGGGGTGTTTGGGATATCTCCCCTTCATCTCCTTCTTCACATCGAAGTAGCTGGTCCGCCAGAAACCGGCGAGATCCTGGGTCACCTGCACCGGCCGCCGCGCCGGAGAGAGCAGGTGCATCGTCACCGGCACTCGCCCGCCGCCGACCCGGGGAGTCTCCATGAGTCCGAAGACCTCCTGCAACCGCACCGCCAGCACCGGCGCTGCCGAGTCGGAATAGTCCACCCGGATCTGCGACCCGGTCGGCACAGCGAGGTGAGTCGGTGCCAGCTCATCGAGCGCTCGCCGCTCCGCCCAGCCGAGCCGGGCGAGGAGCGCCGCCTGGAGATCCAGCTTCCCGAGGTCGGCGCGGCGGCGGACGGTTGTGAGTTGGGGACCCAGCCATTCTTCCAGCGTCTCGAGGAGGGCCGAATCGGAGACCTCGGGCCAGGGCGCGCCGATCGCAGTATAGAGGAATGCGAGCCGCTCCCGGAGCCGCGTGTCGTCCTCGCGCCAATGCAGCGCGCCGATCCCTTCCCGCCGAATCCATCCGAGCAGCGCGGCGGTGACGGCGGCAGGATCCGGGTCCCGGAGCGGCATCTCTCGGAGCACGATTGCGCCCAGCCGTCCTCGACGGGCGGCGATGAGCGCGTCGGCGCGCGAGTCCCACTCCACCAGCGCCTCGGTGTGCACCTGCTCACCGAAGTGAGTCTCGATCTCTTGCAGCGAAATTGAGGCGCCGAGCCAGACACGACTCTCCCTCCGGTCACCATCAAGCTCCGCCGCGACGATAAAGTCGGCTCGGACCATCGCGGGAGAGTCGGAATGCGCGCCCTGTCCATTCCGGAGCAGAAAACGCCCTGCCTGCCCCTCCCGCCGCTGCCCCAGCCGATCGGGATACGCCAGCGCCAGCAGCAAGCCAGGACCTGGAGGGTCAACGCCAGAGGCAGGCGGTGCCTCAATCGCGCGGAGTGCCGCTCGCCAGGCGCGCGCCTCGTCGCGCACCCGATGCAGCCCGCCCCGATCCACCGTGCAGCCGTGGAAGATCAGCGGCGGATCCCTGAGCGCGAGCAGTTCGAGCCGGAGCTGCAGATCGGCGTCGGGTGGGCCGGCAGTGCCACGCAGGATGTCACGTTCCTCCAGCAGCGCGGTGAGGTCCGCGGCTAGCCCGCCTGCGCCGAGCTCCGCCCCGCGAATGAGCAGGTGCGCCAGTCGGGGGTGGGTGCCTAGCTCGGCCATTCGGCGACCATGCTCAGTCACCTTCAACCACGGATCGAGCGCGCCAAGTTGCTGCAGCAGGAGCCTTGCTTCGGCGAACGCGGCCGAGGGCGGCGGGTCGAGCCAGGCCAGATCGCCCGGGTCGTCCACAGCCGCGGCGGCAAGCTCCAGCGCGAGCGGTGCGAGGTCGGCTTCGAGGATCTCGGGGGTCGTGCGTGGCAGGAGGTGGTCGTCCTCCTGCTCGGCCCAGAGCCGGTAACAGGCTCCCGGAGCGGTTCGCCCCGCGCGGCCGCGGCGCTGCTCGGCGGATGCGCGGGACACACGAATCGTCGTCAGTCGCGTCATCCCCGAGGCCGGCGAGAACTTCGGCACTCGGGCGAGGCCGCTATCGATCACCACCCGGACCCCTTCGAT
>JBDTTN010000044.1:0-11516 GCA_039930625.1 Gemmatimonadota bacterium
TCCAGGCCTGGGGATGCTGAATCCACTTCGCCAGATTCTCGTCGGTGTTGGTCAGCGTACCCGCCGCGACGAAGCTGCGGCTGCCGACGTGATGCAGGTTGGGCCCGATCAGCGGCAGTGCGGGATACATGGAATGGCACCCGATGCAGCCCTTGGCGGTGAACAGCGCCTGGCCCTGCTTGACCAGCGGATTGGCGGTGGAGTCGGCAGAATAATCGTGCGGCGGCTGATTGAAGTTGGCGGCCCAGGCATCAAAGTCCTCGGGCTTCATCGATACGATCCGGTAGGCCATCCTGCCATGCTGAATGCCGCAGAACTCCACGCACTGGGCCGGGAAGTTGCCCTCCACCTCGGCCTTGAACCAGAGATTGTTGTAGCGATTGGGGAAGACGTCCCGCTTGCCGGCGAACTGCGGCAGCCAGAAACTGTGGATCACATCCCCGGTGGTCATCTCCAGATTCACAGTGCGCCCGGAGGGAACCTTGAGCTCCCCCGCGGTCGTGATACCGAGCTGCGGGTAGCGGAACTCCCACCACCACTGATGCCCGATAACTTCCACCTGCAGCGCATCGGGGCCGGGCTTGGTCGCAGTCTTGAAGATCGTCTTGACCGTGGGGACCGCGATCATCGCGAGAATGAAGGCGGGAATGATGGTCCAGACAATTTCCAGCGTCGTGTTGCCGTGGCTCTGCACCGGATCGGGTGCGCCGGGCCGGTTGCGGAACTTGAACAGCGCCAGCAGCAGGGCGCCTTCGACGAGCACGAACACGATCGACGCCCACAACAGCGTGGTGCGGAAGATCGAGTCGGCCTCCCTGGCGTAGTCGGCGCGTGGAAGCAGCGTCGTCTGCGGATACTTGTCGGGCGAGCACGCCGCCGTCAGGAGAACCAGCGCGGTCAGCGTCAGTGCCGGGGCCCAATGCGCGAGCCTCCGGCCAGTCGGGTAGGACATCAAGATGCGCGTCCTGTCATTCGCGGGGGTAACAGAAAGGCATGGAAATGCCGCACCGAGAATACGCATGGGTGCCGTCAGAGTCAAGAAAAAATCCCGGTCGACCTCGGCCCGGAAAGCAGGGCTGCGCACTCCGGTTTTGTCAACCAACCGCAACGTCGACCGAACGAATCCGCTGAGGCGATCGCATGACTCCCGCTGAACGCTCCGCCCTCATTCGCCGCTACGCCGCCGGCCCTGACCGGCTGGAACAATCCCTTGACCGAGTACCGGGTATTGCGCACCAGTGGCGCCCCGCGCCGGGCAAATGGTCGGTCCACGAGATCATCGTGCACTGCGCAGACAGCGAGGCCAATGCGCATATGCGCGTCCGCTACCTCGTCGCCGAACCAGAGCCAGTGATCCTTGGATACGACCAGGACTATTGGGCCATCGACATGACCTATCACGAGCATCCGCTCCCTCCGGCCCTCGCCACCATCCGCGCCGTGCGCGCCAATACCGTCTCGCTCCTCGAGCGACTCACCGAGCGGCAGTGGCAGAAGACCGGTCGTCACACCGAGCACCCCTCGTACAGCGTGGAGAAGTGGCTCGAGATCTACGCAGAGCACCTCGATGTTCACGCTCGGCAGATCGCCCGCAATCTCCAGGCGTGGGAGCGCCGGTAGGCGTGGCGCGGCAGGTGCGCGGTAGGTGGGCGCCTACCGCACCACCATGTCGAATGCCAGCGGCTCCCCGGGCACGCCGTAGCTGTAGTGCCACCACTCCTGCTCGTACTGCCGGAAGCCCTCCTCTTCCATCATCCTCCTGAGGAGCTGGCGATATCGCAGCGTGCGCCCCGATGCGCTGGCGTAGTGGGCCGCGTCCGAGAAGGTGTCGTAGGGCGTGCCCATGTCGACCTCCCGCCCGCCCATCGACCAGTCCACCAGAGTGAGATCGACGGCCAGGCCTTGATTATGGCGACTGTGACTCGCGATGTACCCGTCGTCAATCAGGTGCCGCTGGCCCGTGCGCTCGGCCCACTGCACCATCGCCTCCGTGGCACGGACTGGCCGATACCCGTCGAAGATCTTGAGACCCATGCCACCACTGAGCAACCTCCGCTGCACCCGCGCCAGCGCGACCACAGCCTCCCGTCGCAGCAATGCCCGGTTGGCCTCATACCCCGGTAGCACCGCGCCGGTGAAGTTGTTCTGGGTGGCGTAGTGTACCTCGACCATGATGGTAGTATCGAGGGAACGCACATCGGCCAGCAGCCGTTGGGCGACTGAATCAGGCGCGATTGCGGGGGCCGTATCGGCGGCCCCCTGTGCGGTTCCTCGGCCAGGCACAGCACCGAGGCAGGCCAGAAACCCGAGCAGTCGGAATGAGCAAACCATCTGGTGCGGCTCCAGGGCTTGAATCGGGACCGGGTCGCGCGGCGACACCCCCCGGCGCGCGGGCTAAGTCCAGTATTGGCAATCGGTTGAATATACCTCTATAGCCCCCCCCGCCATTCGGCAGTATAATAGGAAGAGCTGGATACTCAGAACGCCCCGGGTGGGATACAATCGAAGCCCGGGCCGTTTCCTTTTTTGCGAGCCACTCCATGTTGCAAGAGATGCGGGCCAAGCTGGGTGCAGAGATCCAGCAGCTCAGTCATGAGCTGAATGTGGTCATTCCCCAGGCTATCGCCCAAGCGGTCGAACTGGGAGACCTGCGCGAGAACTCCGAGTACAAGGCGGCGCTGGAGCGGCAGCAGTTCGTGCAGGCCCGGCTGGGGCAGCTGCATCAGCGGCTGGCCTCGGTCAGTCAGCTCGCGAATACCGAAACCCCGGCCGGCGAAGTCGGGCTCGGGTCCCGCGTGAAGGTCCTCGATCTCGACACCAGGGAAAATGAGGACTTCATGCTCGTGCTGGCCGAGATGATGGACCTGGACTCGGGGCACATCTCACTCGCCTCTCCGCTGGGCCGCGCGCTCAAGGGCCACAAGGTGGGCGAGGAGATCGAGATCCGGCTCCCGCGGGGACAGCGCCGGCTCCGGGTGCTGGAGATCGCGCAGCCATAGCATGGAGTTTCCCAAGAAGCAGTTGATTCTCGTCGGAGACCGGGTGCTCATCGCACCGGAAGAGGGTGAGGAGCGCACCCGTGTCGGACTCTACCTGCCGGCCTCTGCCCTCGATGCGCAGCAGGTGCAGAGCGGTCTGGTGATCGCGGTTGGCCCTGGTGAGCCGGCGCCAGATCTCTCCGCGGCCATCGACGAAGAGCCGTGGAAAGTGAGCGAGAAGCAGCTCCGCTGGCGCCCCATGCAGGCCCGGGTCGGCGATCATGCGATCTTCTTCCGCAAGGCGGCGGTCGAGATCACATTCGAGGAGAAGAAATATCTCGTGGTTCCGCTCGCGGCGATTCTGGCGCTCGTTCGGGACGATTTCCCCATATGAGGTGAAGGGCTTCCGGACACTCGGAACTCGGAACTCGCCATGCCCATTACCCGCTTTCCGGACCACGAAGAGAAGCGGATCTTCCTTTCGACAGTCCCGGCGCTGAACCTCCCGCCTGCGCCGGGCGCCTATCCTGACCGCGCGTTCATCACCGTTCTCTGGCTCGACACCGACAGTCCCGCATCCCGGGAGCTGAGCCAGGAGTTCGTGCTGTCGCTCATCGAGCACGGTGGCCTCGGCATTGTTATCGGCGGCAGCGGCGCGGAAGCCGCCGCCGTGATCGTCGATGAGGCAGCCGCGGAAACCGCCCATGCGGACCGTGAAGACGAGGCCATCGGCATCTGGGCCGACGCCGACGCGCCGCTCGAGGAGATCCTCTTCCTCGCCGCGGAGGAAGCGATGCCTCCCGATGCCTTCGCGGGAGATCCATGGGACGTGGTGGTCTGGGCCAGAAGCGGCGACGCCGCACTGCCCGCCATCCGGGCCGGACTCGGCCGGCTCGGCGCAATCGTGGACGAGCAATACGAACTGGGCGGTGAAGACGATGCCTGACAGGCCAGGGCGCGCTGCCCTGAGCGGGCGGGCGACGTCGCTGCGGTATGCGATGTGGGGGGTGGTCGGCGTCGCCGCAGTGCTGCTCCTGGCCGCCTTTGCGGGGGCGAAGCAGTGGATCCCCATCCGGGTCGGGGCCGCGGCGCTCTGGCTCTTTGGAGCCAGCGTGGCGCTGATCCTCTGGCTCGGATTCAAGGCCCGGGCACAGGCGCTCGCCGACCGGGAACGGCAGAGCGGACAGGCGATGATCGTGGCCATTGCGGCCCAACTGGCGCGGCAGGATGAGACGATCCTCGCCCGCATCGCCGGCCGCGACGGGCCGGCGGCCGAAGCGGCGCAACTGATTCTGGCCGGGCGCCGCAAGGCGGCCCTGAGTGGCGGGCATGCGACGCCGGCGTGATCTGTTCCTGCGGGCGCTCCGCCTGCACTGCCCGGCCTGCGGTGGCGGTCCCGTCTTCGTGACCTGGTTCAAGATGTGCCCCAGCTGCCCGAGCTGCGGCATCAACTTCGACCGGGAACCAGAGGGCGGTTACTGGGTGGGCTCCAACACGATCAACCTCTTCGCCACCGAGTTCACCTTTGCGGTGGCCTTCGTCGGTACGCTGATTGAAACGTGGCCGTCACCACCGTGGGAGCTGCTGACCTGGGGCGGCATGGCGCTGATGGTGCTGCTGCCGATCCTGTTCTATCCCTTCTCCAAGACTGTCTTCATCGCGGTGGACCTGACCTTCCGCCCCGATGAGCCGCACGATTACGTGCGCCCGAGCGAGCCGCTGGTGCGGCCGACCGGCAAGCGCGCGACCTGAGCAGTCACACCCGCCCCGACCGCGTTCAACCTCGTTGGACCCGCATGCCTCAGCGATTCTGGATCGGGCACGTGTTCCACCCGAAAAGGGTGTACAACGGGCACGAGCCGAACATCCCTGTGGCAAGCGGCACGATGCCGAAGAAGCCCCACGGAGACTTGGGACCGATGAAGACGAGGGACAGGAGCCCGAGTCCCAGCACGACGCGCAGCGCGCGCTCGACGGGATGCTGATTGATGGGGAACATTCTGGGGAACATGGCTACCTCCAGACTGCGGATTCAAACACAGACAGTTCGCCCCAGGCGGGACAGCGCCACGGGGGCGCGAAAAGGATTCACTCCCCGACCGATCCCGGTCAACTGAAAACTCCTTCACGCGGGCTTCAGCCGAAGTCAACGCGACCGTCGTGACGAAATTGGGCTATTGAAGGCGGGCTGCGAGGCGGGCTGCGAGGCGGGCTGCGAGGCGGGCTGCGAGGCGGGCTGCGAGGCGGGCTGCGAGGCGAATGTCGTGCAGGCGCTGCACTACAGCGTGGTCTGGCGAAGTCCCGTCACCAGCGCGCGCGGGACCCCCGCGTGTCCACGTGCACGAACGGTCCGTGGGCGGCATTGGCACGATAGACCCCTATGCCACCGGTCACTGCGGGGTTCGCCGTCTCCACCCGGTCGGCTACGGCGGCCAGCCACTGCGCATCCTTCATGTCGATGCGGCCGTCACCGTTGAGATCGTCCATCCGGCCGTCGCCGTCGGCATCGAGGAAGATGTCGGCGGCGTCGCCGTACATGTGGCGACTGTCGCGCGCGCGTCCGCCGCGGGGGCCGACACCGAGAGCGTTGTACTGCGGCGTGCGGAAGCCCGACATCACATGCAGATCAGCGGTCTTGCCGAGCTTCACCAACTCCGCCGAGATCAGTTCCAGCTTGTCGAGCAGCGGCAACTGGATGACCAGGACCTTCGGCCAGGTCCCCTGCTGGTCGTGCGTCAGGAAGTCGCGGACCCGGAAGTGAGTCGAGAGGGGCAGGTCCTCATTGGCAGGCGTGACTTCGAGGAATCCGGCGGGGAGCGCATAGCGCGAGCGATTCCGCGCCGCCCGCTCCCCGGGCCAGTAGCCGACGTGGTACCCGCGCCAGGTCGAGCCGAGCTTGGCACTGAGCGGCACCAGCGAAAGAACACTCACCGGAGCGCCGTCCGGCGCCTCAAAGGCATCGGGCCTGGGGGCATCCGGCACCACGGTTATCGCGCGGAGGTGGCCGCTGATGCCGAGCAGCCGAGCCAGCCCGTGGTCCAGACTGTCGAAGCGGGCCGGGGAGGCAGCGGACGACGGTTGTGGGGCCTCGATCGGCCCCGCCATGGCGAGCACGCTCGCGAGCGCAGCGGTTACCAGCGCCGCCACGGCCGTGAGGCTCAACACCCGTCCCACCTGCTTCCGCATGGTCATCATACCTCTACTGATCGGCACACAAGGGCGGAAAAGGTACCCCGCTGGCGCGGTGGGTGCCAAGGCCTGATCCACCCTTCACGGTGGCGGCGCGCAACCGCGCCCCCTGGACTCAGCGCTGGTACGGGTAACCCTTCCGCAAGAGCTGGTCGAGCGTCTTGTCGTGGCCGTAGATATCGGGATAGAAGTAGACGTCGCCGTTGAGCTGGGCCAGCGCGGTCGCGTAGGTGATGATGATCGGCACCGGCGCACGGAACCGGACCGGCGTCGGCTCCCCCGCGTTCATCGCGGCCCGGATACGGTCGTCGGTCCAGTCGAGCTGATCGCGCAGCAGGAACTGCGCGAGTCCGAAAGGATCGCCCAGGCGGATGCACCCGTGGCTCGCGTCGCGGCGGGTCCGGTCGAAGAGCGCCTTGGAGGGCGTGTCGTGCAGGTAGATCTGATAGTCGTTCGGCATGATGAACTTCACCAGGCCGAGGGCATTGTGCGGACCGGGCGTCTGGCGGACCCGGACCCCAGCCCCGATGCGCTCGATGTTCTCCGGCCATGGCGGCACCGGTGCGCCGTTTTCCACCAGCTCGTAGCGGTTGCGCGTCAGGAACTCGGGGTTCTTGCGCGCTGCGGGCTTGATCTCGCCGAGGGCGATCGTCGGCGTGACATCCCAGTAGGGCGCGAAGATCAGATATTCGAGCTGATTGGCGAAGACCGGTGTCTCGGTCTTGAACGCGGTTCCGACGACCACGTTCATCGCGAGCATCGTGCGCTCGTCGAGGTCGGTGCCACGGAAGGCGTAGAGGCGGAAGGCCGGAATGTTCACGATGATCGGCGGGACCGCGAACTGCCGCGGCATCCAGCGCCAGCGCTCGAGGCTGAGCTCCAGTTGCCGGATCCGCTGATCGAAGGGATGTGACAGTCGCTCGCGGGTCGCCTCCCCGATCACGCCATCCGGCGTGAAGCCGTGGCGGATCTGGAATCGCTGCACCGCGTTGACCACCGCCCCGCGGTAGAGCGTGTCGAGAAATGGCAGCGGCAGGCTGTCGCGAAAGTCCCCGAGCACCCAGAGCAGTTGCCGGAGCGCGGTGACACCGTAGTACACCTCGCCGGGACGAAGCCGCTTCGGCATCGCCGGCAGGTCAACGAGGGAATAATCCTGCGACAGCTGGCGGTAGCGCACCAGCGCGCCCATCAGCAGCCAGTAGTGCAGGAAGGGGGGCTCGAGCCGGCGGAGTACATCGTTAGGCTCTTCGGCCGTCGTCAGCTTCTGGACGGTTCCGGCCAGATCGAAGGAGTCCGCCGGAAGCAGGAAGGTCGCGTGCACCGCCGTCGGCCGCACCCGCCCGCGCCGGAGTGCAAGGGCAAAGCGCGCCGCAGCCACCGAAAGCGCGAGGTCAATCCGCGCGATCATCGCCGTGTCGCCCTGCGCCAGCTGCACGCCGAGCCAGTCGACGTCGTAGTCCGCCGGAACCAGCCCACGTACCGGCGCCTCCTGCAGCGTCCTGACCAGTGCACGCGCGGAGCTCACGACGGTATCGTCCTTGAACCAGAGCGGAGCCCAGTCGCGGCCGGCGTACAGGGTGGTCAGGTCGCCCTGCACATCCGCGAGATTGGGCCACCGGAGGTCGGCGTCGCGACCGTTGGTGAGCAGCTGCTGGACAACGGGGTCCGCCACCTGGTGCGGTTGGGCGCCAAGCAGCGCGGCTGCGAGCAGCAAACAGAGGAGAGTGCGCATGGAGAAGTGGCGGTAATCTAACGCCCAGTGGACTACCGTACCGTAAGCGTGCCTCGAAGTCGCAGATCACGTGAGGAGGAGCCGATGCCGATCCGGAATGTCCCCGGTTCCACCACAGGGCGGAGCTCGGTATCGAGCATCCGGAGCTGCTCCGCGCCGACCGTGAAGCTGAGCTCCCGCTCCTCGCCCGGGGCCAGGTGCACCCGCTGAAATCCCTTCAGCTCCGCCACCGGCCGCGCAACCGACGCCAGCAGGTCCCTGACATAGAGTTGAACCACCTCGTCTCCTGCCCTGGTACCGCCGTTCCTCACTCGGCAGCGGATCACCGCGGCGCCGTCGGCGCCGATCCCTGCCGGCGTGATGCTCAACGCCGAATACTCGAACGTCGTGTAACTGAGCCCGAACCCGAAAGGAAAGAGCGGCGCGCCGGTCAGGTCGATATAGTCATCCCCCCGACCGGTCGGCTTGTGATTGTAGCTGAGCGGGAGCTGCCCCTCAGCGACCGGAAAGGTGATCGGCAGGCGGCCCGCGGGGTTGTAGTCTCCGAAGAGCACGTCGGCAACGGCACCGCCGCCGGCCTCGCCGGGGTACCACGCATCGATGACGCCGTCCACCCGATCGAGCCAGCGTGACATCGTGATTGCACTGCCGCCGATCAGGACGACCACCACCGGCTTTCCCGTCCGGGCGAGCGCGTTGAGCAACTCCTCCTGGTGCCCCGGCAATCGGAGGTAGGCCCGGTCGCGAAATTCTCCTTCCTCAATGCCGACGACCGCGACGGCCACCGCGCTTCGCCTGGCCAGCGCGACAGCGCTGTCGATCCTGGCCTGCGCGTCGTCAACCACTCCGGCATCCCACACTAGTTGCACTCGGCCGTTGCCGGTGGTTTCGAAGAACTCCAGTCGCACTGCGCAGCTCCCGCCAGGCGGCAGCGCGATATTCACCAGCCGCACCCCCGATGAGCGCTTCTGCCAGTTATCGATGACGAGCTTGCCGTCGAGGTAGAGCCGGTAGCCGTCGCTGCCGGCGACTCCGATCCGGCGGACTCCCGAACGTGGCACCGTGAGTCGTCCGCTCCACCGCACGGCGTACCAGTCGAGCGGAATCTCCGGCGCCGGCGGCGAGAGCGTCCATGCGAAGTCCACGCTCGGATCGGTGCGCACCACACTCGGTGCGCCCTCCAACTTGATCTTGTCGAAGTATTCGCCGACCAGCCCCGTCGCAACGTGGCCATTAGAACTCGACGCAAGCTGCGACGTCGGAATTACGGCATACTCGCGCTTGAACCGCCCCGGGCCGGGCGCGTAGCGGACTCGTGTAGCGCCGAGCCGCTGACGGAGCGCATCGAGGACGCTGACGGCGTGGATGCCGGGGCCGCTGTAGCCACCGAGCCGAGCCTCGACCGCGTCGGTGCCGATGACGGCGACGGAGCGGAGTGAGGGCTGGAGCGGTAGCACTCCCCGACGGTTCTTGAGCAGCACGATCGACTCGCGTGCCGTTTCGAGCGCCAGGGCGCGATGCTCCGCACGGCCATTCCAGTAAGCCGCACTGTCAGGGTTCACATACGGCGACTCGAACAATCCCAGCTGGAACTTCGCCCGCAACACTCGACGCACCGCGGCGTCGATGACCGAATCGGCGATGAGGCCGTTCAGAAAGGCTTCGAGGTAGGGTCGGTGCTGTTCGTAGGACGACTGGAAGATCACATCCAGCCCCGCCTCCAGCGCATGCTTCGCTGCCGTCGCGGTGCTCGCCTCGGTGTTGTGCAGCACGGTGGCGCCGCCGGTGGCCGCCGCGTCGGAGATGACGAACCCCGAGAAGCCCCACGCCCCCTTGAGCGTCGTGCTCAGCAGCCAGCGACTCTGGCTCGCAGGCGTGCCGTCCACCGAATTGTAGGCAGTCATCAGGGAGCGGGCCCCGCCCTCCTGCACCGCCGCCCTGAAGGGCGGGAAGAAGAGCTCCTCGAGTTTGCGCTGGCTCAGCTCGATCGGGTAGCTGTCGCGTCCCCCCTCGCCGACGTTGGCGACGAAGTGCTTCGGCGTCGTCACCACGCCGGCGTGTTCCACGGAGCCGACATAGGCTCGCGCCATCGCCGAGGCCAGGTCGGGATCCTCACCGTAGGTCTCCTCCACCCTGCCCCAGCGCACGTCGCTCGCGATGTTGACCACCGGCGCAAGCAGTTGCCGGACTCCTCGGCTGCGGCTCTCCCGGGCGATCGCCTCGGCCACCTTCGCGACGAGCGCCGTGTCCCACGTGGCCGCCAGCGCGATCGCCTGGGGAAAGGCGGTGGCTCCTTCACGCACCAGACCGTGCAGTCCCTCATCGAACGGAATGATCGGGATGCCGAGGCGAGTGCGCTCGACGAAGTAGCGCTGAATGGCGTTGAGCCGTTCGGTGTGGGCCCGAGCTGCGGCAGGACCAGTCGCCGTTCCCGTCGGCGTGATCTGCAGACCAAAGGCGCCGTTCGAGTAGTCGTGCGTCGAGTCGTCGAGATCGCCCGGCGTCATGTAGAGCTGCCAGAACTTCTCGGTCGGCGTCATGCGCTGGAGCAGGTCGCTCACCCGGGCCTCGATCGAGAGAGTCGAGTCCCGATACGGCGGCAGCGTGCGCCCCTGGGCGCGCGCGGCCCCAGGGTACAGCAACTGCGCGAGGCAGACGGCCAAGAGCCGAGCCTGAAGCGAAATCCGATGGTGCGCAATCATTCGCGGCGGTAAATGGGTGGGGAGGCATCGAGCCCAGCGCGAATGTAGCGCTCCAAGGCCCGCGCGGTTACCCCGTTCCACATCGCATTCCATGGCAGGGACGGAGCCGTCGCTGCGTCAGTTCCGGCCTTTGACAAGTCGGGAAGGTGTACATACACTAACCGGACATGAAATCCACCCTGGACCTCTCCGCCACCCGGGACTGCCGTTGCCTCGCCGCGCGCCAGGAGGCGCGCACGATCACCCGGCTGTTCGAGGCCAGGCTCCGGAAGCACGGACTCCGCGCCACCCAGTTCTCCGTGCTCGCCGCCCTCGCGCTGAAGGGTCCGACGCCGATCAAGGAGCTGGCGGATTTCCTCTGCCTCGAGCGGACTACGTTGACGCGAATCGGCGCGCTGCTCGAGCGCAACGGCTGGGTGAATACCGCTCCATCGGATGATGCGAGGGCGCGCCCCTTGCGCCTGACAGCCGCCGGCCGCCGGAAGGTGGAAAGCGCATACCCCTCGTGGCTGGAAGCTCAAACCGTGGCCGAAACGGCTCGCTGAACTCAACCGGAGTGATCTGTGATCTCCCTCAACGACGTCCGCTTCGCGCTCCGCAGCCTCTCGCGGGTCCCCGGCTTTGCCATCGCTGTGATCCTGACGCTCGGGCTCGGCATCGGCGCCAACACCGCGATCTTCAGCGTGATCAGGGGCGCGCTCCTCCGGCCACTCCCCAATCGCGACGGCGACCGGCTGGTCTACCTGCGGCAGTCGGCGCAACAGCTTGGCCAGAGCAACGTGGCGTTCTCCGTGCCGGAAGTTGTAGACTATCGTTCGGCCGCCCACACCCTGCAGGGCTTCGGCGAATACTCCGAGATTCAGGCGACGCTCCTCGTGAGCGAGGAGCCGGTCCGGGTCACCGCCGGTGTCATCA
>JBDTTN010000045.1:0-11351 GCA_039930625.1 Gemmatimonadota bacterium
ACAAACGCGGGGCGGTCGGTCATGCCGACTCCCCGCGTCCGGTACGCTCAGTCATCGGTGTCAGTTCGAGGGCTTGGCCGGGGCCGGCTTGGTCGGCGCGGGCTTGACCGGGGTCGGAGTAGTGGGAGCGCCCTCGACCGGAGTCCCACCGGTGGCGGGCGCCGTTTCGATCGGAAGGCTCGAAGGGGCCACCGGCTGCTGACTCTGTCGCAGCTTGTCGAGCACCTCGCTGCTCGACCCACCGCGCGTCGGCGCGATGATCGAGATCAGCAGCGACAGGACCAGGAAGGTCGAGCCGCAGATCCAGCTCATCTTGGTGAGCAGGGTCGTGGCCTGTCGGCCACCCACCACGAGGTCAGTGGTCCCGCCCCCCATGGAGGCGAGCCCGCCGCCCTGCCCCGCCTGGAGCAGAACCGCGGCGGCCAGGATGAGCCCGTCGAGAATGAGCATAGTCAGCAGAAATGCGTACATGATCGATCCGTTAGAAGCCGGCAAAGTTTAGCGACCCGCGCGTGCGGACGGTAGGGGCGGCGACCGAGTGCCCCATGCGAGCAGCCTGCTGCGACCCGGCCGCGAGGAAGGGGCGAACAGGCGCAGCAGCGATACCTTCGCGTTCAGGTAGTCGCGACTATCGCCGCCCAGCCTGCGGGATCGAGGCTCGCCCCGCCGACTAGCACCCCGTCGATTTCAATCTCGGCGATGAGTGCCGACACGTTCCCCTGATTCACGCTGCCGCCATACAGGACCGGGACGTGCCCAGCTGCACCCAGCTTCGCCAGCTCGGCCCTGATCGCCCGGTGCACCGTGGCCGCGTCCTGGGGCGTGGCATTCTTCCCGGTACCGATGGCCCAGACCGGCTCGTACGCAATGACAATTCGAGACCAGCCGTCCGCCACGATGCCGGCCAGGCCGGCGCGCAACTGACGCAGGCAGACCACCTCGGTGTCTCCCGCCTCACGTTCGACGAGCTTCTCCCCGACACAGAGCATCGCAGTGAGTCCCGCGCCGAGCAGTGCCTGCACTTTGCGGCCGGTCTCGGCATCGGTCTCTCCGAAGACGTGCCGGCGTTCGCTGTGTCCCACCAGCGCGCCGACTGCGCCGGCCCCCACCGCCAGCGGAATTGAGGTCGCGCCGGTGAACGCACCCTTGGGCTCCCAGTGCACATCCTGCGCGCCCACCCGAACATCGCCACGGGCCGCGAAGGCTCGCGCGGTCGAGTCCAGCGATACGCTCGGCGGGAAGAACCAGAGCATCCGCCCTGCGACGGGCTGAGTCGCCGCCCGGAATTGCTCGGCGAACGCACGGGCCTCCGCGGGCGTCACCTGCATTTTCCAGTTGGCCGCGAAGATCAGCGGGCGCGCGGGGCGACTCTCAGACATCGTCGAGCGCCGCAACACCAGGAAGCACCTTGCCTTCGAGGAATTCCAGTGAGGCGCCGCCGCCGGTGGAGACGTGACTCATCCTGGACTCGAGACCGAGTTGCGCGACTGCGGCGGCGGAATCACCGCCCCCCACGATCGTGATGGCACCCTTCCCCGTGGCCTCAGCCATCGCATTGGCGACGGCGAGCGTGCCACGATCAAATGGCGGCGTCTCGAAGACACCCATCGGCCCGTTCCAGATCACGGTCCTGGCACCTATGATCCGCGCGGCGAAGTCCTTCTCGCTGTCGGGGCAGATGTCGAACATCGCCCAGCCGGCAGGAATCTTGTCCCTGGAGACGGTGCGAGTCGGCGCCCCGGCTGCCAGCTTCTCCGCGATGACCGCTCCCTTAGGCAGCACCAGCTTGGTCCCGGCCTTCGCCATCAGCGCCTTGGCCATCTCGACCCGATCCTCCTCGACCAGGGATGTCCCGGTCTCCAGCCCCATCGCGCGGAAGAAGGTGCAGGCCATCGCACCGCCTACCAGGATTTCGTCAACCCTGGGCAACAGATTTTCGATGAGGTCGATCTTGCCGGACACCTTGGCGCCGCCCAGCACGGCGACGAAGGGCCGCTTGGGATTCTCGAGCGCGCCGCCGAGGTACTCGAGTTCTTTCTCCATCAGGAATCCGGAAACTGCGGGCTTCAGCAGCTTGGCGGCGGCTTCGGTGCTCGCGTGGGCTCGATGGGCCGAACCGAAGGCGTCGTTCACGTAGAAATCGCCGAGGCCGGCAAAGACCTTGGCGAGTTCGGGATCGTTCTTCTCCTCACCAGCGTGGAACCGGGTGTTTTCGACCACGGCCACGCCGCCTCGCGCCAGCCGCTTGGTGAGCTGAATCGCGTCGGGGCTCATCGGGTCCTCGATAAACGTCACCGGGGCGCCAAGCAGCTTCTCCAGCTCGTGCGCGCAAGGGCGGAGACTCTGCTTCGGGTCGACCCCCTTGGGCCGTCCGAGGTGGGAGAGCAGCACCACGCGGGCGCCCTTCTCTCGCAGATACTTGATCGTCGGCAGCGACGCGCGAATGCGGGTGTTGTCCGACACCGCGCCATCCTTCAGCGGGCAGTTGAAGTCGACCCGCACCAGCGCGCGGCGGCCGTCGAGCGCAGTGGCGTCGAGGGAGCGGAGCGATCTCTTCATGCGATGGGCTTCTCTTTTTGATGAGAAGGGCGGGCCATCGGCCCGCCCCGAACGCAGCTCCTGCGACGCGCCCCTCTACCCCTGCGCGCCGATGTACCGCATCAGATCCACGCAGCGGGCCGAGTAGCCCATCTCGTTGTCATACCAGGACGCGACATGGATCAGCTTGCCGTCGATCACATTGGTCAGTGCCAGGTCCACTGTGCTCGAGCTGAGGTTGCCGATGTAGTCCACCGACACCAGCGGCTCGTCGGAGACCGCTAGGACGCCCTTGAGCGCGCCGTTCGACGCGGCGCGGAAGGCCTGATTGATCGCCTCGATGGTGGTGCTCTTCTCCACCGTGCAAGTCAGGTCCACGAAAGACACATCTGGCGTCGGCACCCGGAGCGAGATGCCGTCGAGCTTCCCCTTCACCTCCGGGATCACCAGGCTGGTCGCCTTGGCGGCGCCGGTAGTCGTCGGGATGATCGACAACGCCGCCGCCCGCGCCCGCCGCAGGTCCTTGTGCGGCAGGTCGAGAATCTGCTGGTCGTTGGTGTAGGAGTGCACCGTGGTCATGAAGCCGTTCACGAACCCGAAGTTGTCGAGAATGACCTTCACCACCGGCACCAGGCAGTTGGTGGTGCAGCTCGCATTGGAAATCACATGGTGGGTCTTGGGATCGTACTTCTTGTGGTTGACCCCGTACACGATTGTGATGTCTTCCTTCTTGGCGGGGGCCGAGATGACCACCTTCCTCGCTCCGGCCTCGATGTGCTTGGCCGCCTTGTCGCGGTCGGTGAAGATGCCGGTGGACTCCAGCACGATGTCCACGCCGAGATCCTTCCACGGCAGCGCGGCGGGATCCTTCTGCGCGAAGACCTTGATGGTATCGCCGTTGACGATGAGGGCATCGCCCTTGGCCTCGACGGTGCCGGAGAAACGCCCGTGCACCGAATCGTACTTGAGCAGATGCGCCAGGGTCGCCGTGTCCGTCAGGTCGTTGACCGCGACGAAGTCGAGTTCGGTGGCGCCCATCGCCTTGGCGGCGCGGAGCACGTTGCGGCCGATCCGGCCGAATCCGTTGATGGCGACTTTGACGGACATGATTTCTCCCATGATGGTGAGGCTACCAGACTGGCGGCACGGCTCGCGCAAAGGTAACCGATTCCACCCGCTCCGCTCCAGCCTCAATGAGGGTCGCCGCCGCTTCGACCAACGTCGCCCCGGTCGTGAAGACATCATCAATCAGGATCAGCCGTGCCCCCGCCGGCACGGCCACCGCCCGGAACGCACCAGCGACATTGGCTCGGCGGGCCTCGGGCGCCAGCGCGGTCTGGGTACGGGTCTGACGCTCGCGGACCAGCAGGTCGGGCCGGAGCGGCAGCCCCGTCAGGCCTGCGAGTGCATGAGCGAGACGCTCCGCCTGATTGTAGCCGCGCACCCTCGCCCGGGCGGCCGCGAGCGGCACCGGGACGAGCAGGCCCGGTCCTCTGCAGGGGTCGAGCCGAGCCATCAGCCGGGCCATAGGCTCCGCCACCCGCCACCAGCCGCCGTACTTGAGCTGGTGCACCGCAGGTCGCGCCGCGTCATCGAACCAGACGGCGCTGCGTGCGCGGCCCAGCTCCTCGGGCCACGCGACGCAGATCCGACAGCCGCTTGCGACACCGGCGACCGGCTGGCCACAGCGAGTACATTGGGGATGGGGAAGCTGACGCCAGCGTGCCTGACAGTGAGCACAGACCAGCGCGTCACTCGGCCCCACCGGGTCGTGGCACGACAGGCATGCACCGGGGAGAATCCACTGCTCGGCCGCGCGTACGAGCCGGCCCAGCTCAGCGAAGGGCATCGTTCACGGCGGCCTGCATCACATCCACCGGTGGGTCTTCGTCGGGATACCAGTGGCGGAATGCGGCTGCTCCCTGGGCGACGAGCATGGCGCGGCCGTCGCAGCTCCGCAGCCCCTCCTGGCGCATCAGCCGCACCCACGCCGTCTCGCCCCGGTGGTACACCATGTCGAACGCCACCGTGGCGCGCGGTGCATCTTCCAGGGCGAGTGGCAGGTGATCCCCGGACTTGAGGCCGAGTGGCGTGGTGTTGATGAGCACCTCGCACTCCTCATGCGGTACCAAGGCGATGCCCTGCACCCGCACCCACGCCTCGAAGGCCTTGCGTCGCTCGGGATCGCGGGAGCGGATCGCGACTCTTGCCCCCCGGGTGCTCGCCGCGGCCACCGTGGCGCGCGCGCCGCCGCCGGTCCCGGCGATCAGCCACGCCGTGGCAGGCGCGTCGAGACCGGTCAGAGTGGCGAGGACACCGTCCACATCGGTATTGGCGCCCCGCGACCCCCCCTCGCCGCCCCAGAAGGTGTTGCAGGCACCGAGCAGGCGGACCCGCTCCCCCGGCTGGGTGACGGACTGGGCGGCGATCTCTTTGTGCGGAATGGTGATGTTACCACCGCCGCCGGCCCGGCTCAGCACCCGAATGAGATGGGGCACGTCTGCAGCTTCCGCGCGCAGCGCGACGTAGACCGCATCGAGTCCCAGCGCGCGGAAGGCGGCGTTCTGCATCGCCGGTGAAAGCGAATGCGCGACCGGATCGCCGAGCAGCGCGAAGACCCGGCTGCTACCGCCGATCACCGAGCCGCTCCCGGTCCAGCCGCTGGACGACCGCGTCCAGCATGTTGTCGAGCTCCTCGAAGGTCTCCCGGTAGCCGTCGAGGTCGCCGCCGAAGGGGTCCCGGACTTCGGCGGCCGATCCCTGACGGCCGGCGAACTCGCCCAGCAGGTGCGCCGTCTTCGAAACACCCAGCTGTTCGAGCCGGGCCCGATGGTGCTTCGCCATGGTAAGCACCATGTTCGCCGACGCCGCGAGATCCCGGTTGAGCAGCCGAGCGCGGTGGGCCGAGAGATCGAGTCCATGTTCCAGCGCGACCAGATAGGCGCCCTCGCTCGCCGGGGCACCGTCCCAGGCACCGGTGCCCGCGGAGGAGACCTCCACGTCCTCGACGTTGCGCTCCTGCAGCTTGCGTCGCAGCAGCGCCTCCGCCATCGCGCTGCGGCAGGTGTTCCCGGTGCAGACCAGCAGGATCTGTTTCATCAGTCAGGACTCGGCGGCTTGGCGGCTCAAGAGCAGGAAAGCCTCGGCGAGCTGGAGATCGGACTCCGAGGTGATCTTGAAGTTAGTGTCAGTCCCCGGAACCAGCCGAACCCGCGCCCCCAGCCGCTCCACCAGCGCCGCGTCGTCGGTGCCGCGGACGCCGTCGTGCCGGGCGCGGGCGTGCGCCTCCTCAAGAAGTCCGCGCGGAAAGCCCTGCGGCGTCTGTGCCCGCCAGAGCTGCTCCCGCGGAATGGTGCGCTGAACCAGCGGGAGCGCCGGGTCCGCCGCGGCGCGCGCCACCGGATTCGCAGCTTCCTTCAGTGTATCACCCAGTGGCGTGGCCGGGACCGCCCCTTCGCCGTGGCGCACGACTGCGATCACCGCATCGATGGTCGGGCGATCGACGAAGGGGCGCGCGGCGTCATGCACCAGCACGATGTGACAGGCGCCCGGCAACGCCGCAAGGCCATGCGCCACCGAGTCGCTGCGCTCCGCACCACCTGCGACTACGGTCAGCGCGGCACCGAGCAGCTCGGCCAGCCACGCCGGCGGACTCGCGGCGTCAGCGGCGGGAAGCACGACGACGGTGTGGGCGACGTCCGGGTGCGCGACAAAGGGACGCAGCGATCGCAGCAGCATCGGGATGCCGCCGAGCTCGCGATACTGCTTCGGCACCGTCCCGCCGAGTCGGCTTCCCTGCCCTGCGGCGACGATGACCACACCGACGTCACGCGGCAAGCGCACCCGCCAGTTGCTCGACATGATCGAGCCCAACGATGGTAAGGCCCGGCACCTGTCCGGCGGTCCGCCCGGAGACGAAGATGCGGCGAAAGCCGAGCCGGCTCGCCTCCACCAGCCGGCGCTCGAGGCCACCAACCGGACGGATCTCCCCGCCGAGCCCGAGCTCACCGAGGAAGAGCGCGTCGGGTGGGGAGGGCCGATTGAGCACGCTGGACAGGAGGGCGGCCGCCACGGCGAGATCGGCGCCCGGCTCCGTCAGGCGGACTCCGGCGGTGACCTGCACGAAGACATCGAGGTCGGCGAAGGAGATGCCTCCGCGACGTTCGAGGACGGCGAGCAGCACCGCGAGCCGCTTCTGATCGAGCCCCGTCGCCACCCGCTGCGGGGTCCCGAAGCCGCTCCGCGCCGCGAGGGCCTGGACCTCCACGAGCACCGGTCGGGTCCCTTCCATCAGCGCGGTGACCGCGCTGCCGCTGACACCCGCGGAGCGGGCCGCGAGGAAGAGCGCCGACGGGTTAGGCACCGGCACCAGACCGTGGCCGGTCATCGTGAACACCCCGATCTCGTCCACCGACCCGAAGCGGTTCTTGGTGGCGCGGAGCAGCCGGTGGTCGAGCGTCGCCTCACCCTCGAAGTAGAGCACCGTATCGACGATGTGCTCCAGGGTCTTGGGGCCGGCGATGCCCCCGCCCTTGGTGACGTGACCGACCACGATGACCGCGGCGCCGGTCTCCTTGGCAAAGCGCATCAGCCGTGCGGCGCACTCCCGCACCTGGCCCACGTTGCCGGGCGCGCCCTCGAGCAGGTCGGTGTACACCGTCTGGATGGAATCGAGGATCAGCAGATCGGCGCCCAGTGACTGCGAGGCATCGAGGATCGCCTCGAGCCGGGTCTCGCCGAGGACGTGGACCGGACCGGCGTCCTCCTCGAGGCGGGAGGCGCGGAGCCGCACCTGCTCCGGCGACTCCTCCCCGCTGGCGTAGAGCACCTGCTTGCCGTTCGCCTCCAGCCGGGCCGCGGCCTGCAGCAGCAGGGTGGACTTGCCGATCCCCGGTTCGCCGCCGACCAGCGTCATTGACCCGGGCACCAGCCCGCCACCTAAGACGAAGTCCAGCTCTGCCATGCCGGTGGTCCAGCGTACCAGGCGGGACTCCTCGATGTCCCGCAGGCGAGCAGGCACTGCGCCGCCTGACACCTGCCGCCGCGGCGCTCCCCCGGTGGCCCGGTGCGGTGCCGCGAGCACCACCGGCTCCTCGGCTACCGCGTTCCAGGCGCCGCAGGCCTCGCACTTGCCAACCCACTTGGGGTGGTCGTGCCCGCATTCGGTGCAGCGGTAGACGGACTTGGGTTTAGCCATGGTCACGCATATTCCGGCTCTTCCCGATCTGACATGCTCGCGAAGCGGGTGAACTGCTTGTGGAAGTAGAGATCCAGGTGCCCCGTCGGACCGTTGCGGTGCTTGGCCACAATCAGCTCAGCCCGGCCCTCGTTGCTGTTCCCCTCCTTGTCCATCGGCTCGTACATCTCCGGCCGGTGGATGAACAGCACAATGTCCGCGTCCTGCTCGATCGCGCCGGAGTCGCGCAGGTCGGAGAGAATCGGCTTGCGGTCTCCGCCCCGCTGCTCCGAGGCGCGGGAGAGCTGCGACAGCGCGATCACCGGCACCTCCAGCTCGCGGGCGAGCGCCTTGAGCGACCGCGAGATGTCCGAGATCTCCTGGACCCGGTTCTCCGCGTAGCTGGGACTCCGCATGAGCTGCAGGTAGTCCACCACGATCAGCGCGACATCGTTCTCCATCCGGAGCCGTCGCGCCTTGGAGCGCATCTCGAGCAGCGTCAGTGCCGGCGTGTCGTCGATCCAGATCGGGCAGCTCGACAGCACTCCCGCCGCACGCGCCAGCAAGGTGAAGTCGCTGTCAGACAGCGATCCCCGGCGCACCCGCTGGCTGTCCACCCGCGCCTCGGCGCAGAGCAGCCGCTGCACCAGCGATTCCTTGCTCATTTCCAGCGAAAAGACCGCCACCCCCTTGCCCGCCTCGGCCGCATGGGCGGCCAGATTGAGGCAGAAGGCGGTCTTTCCCATCGACGGCCGCGCCGCCACGATGATCAGATCGTTGGGCTGGAACCCCGTCGTCAGCTCGTCCAAATCTTTGAAGCCGCTCGGTACCCCGGTAATCTGTTTCCCCGCCTTGCTGAGCTTTTCGATGCGCTCCATCGTCGGCCACAGCATCTCCTTCAGCCGCGAGAAGCCCTCGGCCTTGCGGTACTGCGAGATCTGGAAGATGCGCGACTCCGCCTCGTCCAGCAGCTCGTTGGCCGGCATCGCTCCTTCGTACGCCTGGGAGACGATCGCCGTGGAGGTCTCGATCAGTTGCCGGAGGGTCGCCTTTTCCCGGACGATGGCGGCGTGGGCCTCGAGGTTGGCGGCGGTGACGGCGGCATCCAGCAGTTCGGCGAGGTAGACCTCACCGCCGGCGGCCTCCAGCTCGGTCTTCCGTTCCAGTTCATCGCGGAGCGTGATGTGGTCGATGACCACGCGGCGCTCGATGAGCCGCCGCATTGCCCGGAACAGCCGCCGATGGCCCTCGCGATAGAACAGCGAGTCGTCGAGCAGCTCCACTCCGCGGAGCGACGCGTCCTGATCGAGCAGCATGGCGCCGAGCACCGCCTGTTCGGCCTCATTGCTCCAGGGCGCGCCGCGGACGTGACCCTCCGGATGGCCGGACCCGGAGACGATGCTGCCCATGGACGGGATGGAAGTCATGGCGCTGATGGCGGGAACAAGGTTCACACGACAGGAGAGCGACAGCGAATGCTACGACCGTCGGCAGTCGCGGTCAACGCGAGTCGGCATCGAGCGGAGATATGCACATTGTGGAGGGTGTGGAAGGGTGTTGAAAGTGCCAGGTAATCTGCCACCCGCCGGATATTCAAGGTCATGGGAATCGAGCGCCGGGAGGTGCCAGCGCCTCCCGAATCGTGTCCTGCCGCCCTGGAAGAGCAGGATGAATTCCCTACCGGTCCAGCAACTGCCTCGCAACTCTGACATCATCCCACGTCGGCTTCTTCCAGTTCGGATTCCGCAGCAGCGCGGCGGGATGATAGGTCACCACCACCGGAATCCCCCCGTAACTATGCACCTTGCCGCGCAGGCCGCCGAGACTGCTCTTGACCCCCAGCAAATGCTCCGCGGCGGTGCCGCCGAGGGCCAGCAGCACGGTGGGCCGCAGCAGCGCAATCTGGCGATGCAGGTAGGGGAGACAGGCGGCCGCTTCGTCCGGCAGCGGCTTGCGGTTCTGCGGCGGCCGGCACTTCACGATGTTCGCGATGAAGACCGTCTCGCGGGGACAATCGATCGCGGCGAGCATCCTGTTGAGGAGCTGGCCCGCCGCGCCGACGAAGGGGCGCCCGGTCTCGTCTTCGGTGGCCCCCGGCCCCTCGCCGACGCACATGAGCCGCGCCTGGGGATTGCCCTCACCGGGGACGGTGTGCGTCCGCCCCTCACACAGCATGCACTTTCTGCAGCCGCTGATCATCGCCGCCACCGCATCGAGTGAGCCAAGCGATTCGATCGCATCCGCCAGCAGCTCGCCACCGGGAGGCATCACGGTAAGCCCCGGCCCGGGGATCGGTGGAGGATTCTTGCTCCACTTCGAGGCTCCGGCCGGGAGCGGATCGTACCGCTTGCTAGGCGGGATGACGGCGTTCGCGGATTCCGCCGACGCCGCCGTGCTTCCGTCCTGCCGCCCCTCCCTCGCGCCGGGTTGCCGCTCCGCGCCTCCCACGGGCGCTTCGATTGCCGCCGGCTCCGACAGATACACCTCCCTCCCGCCCAGCTCCGCCTGCTGCCGGAGGTACCGCGCGCGGCTATCGTCCACGCCGGGCCTCGATGGCGTCGAGAATCCTGTCGGCCACTTCGCGCTTCGCGGCGAGGGGAACCGCGGTCTCGCCACCGTCGCTGTCCAGAATCACCACTCGATTGGTGTCCACCTCGAATGCTGCATCGCTCTCGAGCGCGTCGTTGACGACGATCAGATCGAGCTCCTTGCGCGCCAGCTTCGCGCGGCCCTTCGTGACCGCGTCACCGGTCTCCAGTGCAAACCCGACGATGATGCTGCCTGCTTTCCGCAGCGACCTGGTCTCGAGCAGGATGTCCGCCGTCGGCTCGACCACAATCGAAAGCGTCCCCTCCTGCCGAGGCCGTTTGGCATCCCCCGGAGAGGCGGGGCGGAAGTCGGCGGGAGCGGCGGCCATGATCAGCGCGTCCGCCGCGGGCAGCGCCGCGGCGACGGCGGCACTCATCTCTGCTGTCGTCTCCACCCGCACCAGGGTGACTCCGGGCGGCGCGTTCTCCCCCGAAGGTCCGCTGATCAGCACCACCTCGGCGCCCCGCGCCCACGCCGCCTCCGCCAGCCGGTAGCCCATCTTGCCGCTGGAACGATTGCTGATGAGCCGGACCGGATCGATCGGCTCACGGGTGGGTCCCGCCGTCACCACGACGTGCATCCCCGCGAGCGGCCCGGTGCTGCATAGCACCCGCTCCGCGTGCGCCAGAATCAGTTCGGGTTCGCTCATCCGTCCCGGGCGATCAGAGGGCCCTTCCGCCAGCGACCCGACCTCCGGCCCGACCGTGCGGAAGCCCCGCTGCCTGAGCAATTCGAGGTTCGCGACGGTGGCGGGGTTGGCGTACATCTCGTCGTTCATCGCCGGCGCAAGCAGCACCGGCGCGGTATGCGCGAGGAGCAAGGTGGTGAGGAGGTCGTCGCCCAGTCCCTGAGCGGCCCGGGCGATCAGGTGCGCGGTGGCCGGCGCCACGATAATCAGATCGGCCTGTTGTGCCAGGCGGACATGCTGCAGCGCCGAGTCAGGCGCCCAGAGTGAGGTGAGGACGGTGCGGCCGGAGAGGGCCTCAAAGGTCGGGGGCCGCACGAACTCCGCGGCCCCCTGGGTGAGGATCACGTCGACGTGAGCCCC
>JBDTTN010000046.1:0-11347 GCA_039930625.1 Gemmatimonadota bacterium
GACAGGGTGATCGCCTCGATATCGAGCCGGCTGGCGTCGAGCCGCGCCACCGACCCGCTCCGGACGCCGGCGAGCGCGCTGTCGGCCAGCGCCCTGGTCTGTGTCAGGCGGCTCTTCTTCGACTCGATCAGCTGCTCCAGGAACGCCACCCGCGCCTTGAGCCGCTGCTCCTCCGCCGCGTCGGAGCGCTGCCGCGTCTCGTACTGACTGGCGGCGATGCGCAGCCGCTCCAGGTCGGTGCGGCGCTGATTCTCGAGGGTGCGCTGCTCGCTGGAGCGGTCGCTGAGCGGTGCGGAGCGGATCACCATAAGGACCGCGCCACGCGCGACGACATCGCCCTCATGCACCCGGACCTCGGAGACTACACCTTCTTTCAGGGCACGGACCGGATCGGCCCCGTCCCGCGGGACCAGCATGAACCGTCCCGACACGGTCTCCGGCACCTGCACCACCAGCGCCACGACGATCGCCACGACGAACAGCGCGATGGTGACGTAGGCGAGGCCCCGCGCCACCAGGTGCGGCGGCGTGGTGTCCAGATAGGCGGTTTCGGCGTCCCAGGGCATGCTGTCTCTCGGGGCCTACAGGCCCAGCTGCTGACTGACCAGGAAATAGTACAGCCCCTGCCGCTTCATCAGGTCGTCGTGGGTACCCTGTTCGACCAGGCGGCCCTGCTCCAGCACCAGGATGAGGTCGGCGTCGCGCACGGTGCTGAGCCGATGGGCGATCACGAACGAGGTGCGCCCCTCCAGCAGCTGGTCGATGTTCTCCTTCACCGCGCGTTCCGACTCGGTATCCAGCGCGCTGGTGGCCTCGTCGAAGATCAGCACCGGAGGGCGGGGATAGATCGCGCGGGCGATGGCCACCCGCTGGCGCTGTCCCCCGGAAAGCGCGATGCCGGACTCGCCGATGCGGGTGTCGTAGCCGAAGGGCAGCCGCTCGATGAACTCGCGCGCGTTCGCGACCTGGGCGGCCCACATCACCTGGTCGAGATCCGATTCCTCTTCCCCGAAGGCGATGTTGCGCGCGATGCTGTCGTCGAAGAGATGGTTCTCCTGCAGCACGAAGCCGATCTTGCGGCGGAGATCGCGGTAGTTGAGGGTGCGGAGTTCGATCCCGTCGTAGAGTATCGCGCCCTCCGTCGGCTCCAGCAGCCCCGCCAGGCACTTGATCAGCGTGGTCTTGCCGGAGCCGCTGCGGCCGACGATCGCCACCATCGTGTTGGGCGGCACCTCGAAGCTGATGTTCTCGAGAATCGGCGCCGCTTCGGGGCCGCCATAGCGGAAGCCGACGTGCCGGAAGGCGATGCGCCCCTCCAACGACTTCACCGGGGTGAGCCGGCTGTGATCGGCGCCCTGCTCCGGCTCCTGCTGGAAGATGTCGTCCAGCCGGTTGAGGTAGACCCGCGCGAGCTGCAGGTTGTCCCACATCGTGAGCAGGGTGAGGATCGGCTGGTTGGCCAGGGCGACCAGGGCGTTGAAGGCCACCAGCGAGCCGATCGACATCGAGCCGCGCATCACCTGCTGCGCTCCCACCATCAGGAAGAGAATGACGGAGAGCAGGGTGACGGTGTGGACCGAGCCCTGGTAGCCCATCAGGGTGAAGTCAGCCCGGAAGCGCTTGCGGGCCACGCTGTGGAACTGCCGCAGCATGAGATCGCGAAAGGCGTGCTCCGCGCCCAGCGACTTGACGGTCTCGATCCCCTTGATCGCGTCGATCTGGAAGGACTGATAGCGGCCGTACGACTCCTCCAGTTCGGAGTACAGCGGGCGCAGCCGGCTGGAGGCGTAGCGCATCAGCAGGATCAGCAGCGGCGCGGTCGAGAGAAAGACCAGCGTCAGCGTCGGACTGTAGAGCAGCATCAGGACGACGGCCGCCAGGAGCTGGGCCACCGCCGTCAGCGACGCCACGCCGTGCTCGACCATGAACTCGCGGATCTGCCAGATGCCGGTCAGGCGACGCTGGATGTCGCCGGTGCGCCGGCTGGTGAAGTAGTTCATCGGCAGGCTGAGGAGCCGCCGGGTGAGGAAGTCGAGCGAGGAGGCATCGATGCGCACCGCCGTCCAGCTCAGCAGGTAGCGCTGCACCAGCGTCGCCAGCAGGGTGAAGCCCACCACTCCCGTCATCCCCACGATGAGGATCTGCAGCAGGGTGGTGTCCCGCTCCACCAGCACCCGGTCCACGATGACCTGGGTGAAGACCGGGATCACCATCTGCAGGGTGCTCACGATGACCGCGAGCGCGACCGCCTGCCCGAGATACTTGAGATGGGGCCGGAAGAAGGGCAGGAACCAGGCGATGCCTAACTGGGATTCCTCGTTGCGCTCGAAGTCCTCGGTGTAGTCGAACAGCGCGGCGTAGCCGGTCCACTTTTCGAGGAAGAGCTTGCGCGGCACCTTGCGCTTCCCGACCCCCGGATCGGAGACCCGCACATGGTCCGGGGCGACCCCGTACAGCACCACCCAGTGGTTGCCCTCCCAGTGTACCACGGCGGGGAGCGGCATCTGGTCCAGGTTGTCGGCGGAGGCCTTGACGGCCCGCGCGGCGAGGCCCAGCTCGTTGGCGCCTTCGCAGATGGCGCGGAGGCTGGCGCCATCGAGACCGGTGTGCACCAGCTGCCGGATCCGCGCCAGGCTGATCGCCTTGCCGAAGTGGCGGCAGACGATCGCGAGGCTGGTGGCGCCGCAGTCCATCTCGTCGATCTGCCACAGATGCGGAAAGCGCCGGATCCGCCGCCCCTGCTTGACGAAGCGCCCCGACTCATCCGCGAACGGCGCACTCGCCGCCGGTTGCGGCTCCGTCTCTTCCGCGTCGCCACCGGCATCGCGTGGCGGAATCGCCCAGGTCTGAGTCAGGTCCCGGTCCACCTGCTCATCGCTGACTGTCTCCTGCCCGCGCACCTCCGCGGGCAGGAGCTCGCGGAACAGGTCGATGGGGATCTGCGCAGTATGCCGGAAGTCGTACTGCGCCAGCCGATCCTCGATCTCTTCGCGGAACTGGGGAAAGCGCGCCAGCAGGTCGGCGTAGGTCTCCTGGGTGAGCCGGAGCAGGCGCGTCGCGGTCACCGCCTCGACGGTGCCCTCCCGCGGCTGGTTGCGAAACACCGACTGCTCCCCGAAGAACTCCCCCTTCCGCAGGAAGGCGACGTTGCGGCGCCGGCCATCAACTTCGATGTGCACCCGGCAGCGGCCTTCCTCGATGATGTACAGCGGCCCAGGGGGATCGCCGTCGCGGACGATGATCTCCCCCGCCCTCGCTTCCACCGGCTCGAGGGCGCGCAACAGCTCGGCCAGCGCCTCGGGGGGCAATCGATTGAGGGTGGAGAACTGGCGGAGGAAATGCTGCAGATGACGGTGGCGGGCCTGGAGCTCGAAGTACTCGCGCACCTCCGGCCGCCGCGCGAGCAGGGTCTCGAACAGCGACCGGTCGAGCCGCAGCACCTCGACGTCGGAGCTGGCGCGAATCGTGGCGGGGTGAGCCCCACCCTCGAGCAGCCCCGTCTCGCCGAAGCTCTCGCCGGCCCGGAGCCCGCCGAGCGAAATCTCGTCGCCGTTCTCGCCCAGCTTGACCATGCGGACGCGGCCGGAGCGGAGGACGTAGAATGCGTCCACCGGTTCGCCTTCGGTGACGATGGTCTGGCCGAAGGTGTAGCTCGCCGGCTCGAAGCTGGAGGTCACCCGGTCCCGGATGTCCCCGGGGAGGAAACTCAGAACGGGGAGACCGTTCAGGATATCGGCGGCGGATTCCACTCAGAAGGCCGTGCGCCAGTGAACCCGCCGCTGCGCCTCATTCACGAGCGCCCGCGCGAAGAGCCGCTCGGCAGCACGATCCCGCACTTCGGGATCCTGTTCTCCGGGCATGGTCTTCGACAGGACCTGAAACAGCGTGTGGCTCTCGTTCATGGCGGATGGGCCGATCACGTCTCCGGGTTTGGCGGAGACGAAGGAAGCCTGCAGTCCGGGGTCGAGGTCATCGACGTAGAATCGCACCTCCTCCGCCCGCAGGTGCGCGTTGTCCGCCACTTCGTCGATATCGAGTCCGTCCTCACGCAGGCAGAGAGCCGCCTCGCGGGCCTGCGGCAGGTCGGGAAAGGCGAGAGTCCGGCACTCGAGCCGGACCCACTCCATCCGGTGGTTCTGGATCTCGCGGCGGATCGCTTCATCGGTGATGCCCGCCTGACGGAACTGTTCCACGCCCCGCAGCATCCGCTCGAGCAGCGGCAGGCGCGCGCGGGCATGCGCCGCATCGATACCGGGAGGAAGTGGTCCTGAAAGCGCAGCTTCGCCACCGGGTGCCAGGGAGCCGACTGCCGCCGCCGCCGCCGCGTATCCGGCACAGCTTTCGGCGAGCCGTCGGCCCAGGTCGGTGCAGCCGAGGTCCACCCGCACTGCGCGCTCGATCTCCTCCCGGGTCGGGGCCCCGCGCCCGTCGGCGACACGATCCGCGAAGTGCTCCCGTAATACCCCGCGCCGCACGCTCGCGAGCCACTCCGCCGCGGTGACCGCGCGCTCCCTGAGCCAGCCTTCGGTTTCTTCCGCTGTGATCAGTTCCCGCTCGTAGCGGAACTCCGCCGCCGCCGCATCGACCCGCTCCTCCAGCGCCTCATTCTCCTCTTGCGCGAGCTGCCGCATCGCGGCGAGCCCCGCCTCGATCACCCCGACGACCTCCTCCCAGCGCCCGATCCGGTGGGTGAACAGCACCACGTCCCGCCACGAGAAGGTCTCGTGGTCCACCTGGAAGACCGGGCCCGCGAAGAAATCCGTCATGCCTCTCGATAACTTGTCGCGAATCGGAGGGTTCGCAAGAGCGGCATGGCCGGATGGGGGCGGAGCCTCGCCCCGCCCCCTGCCCTACGACCTCCCCCGTTGAGTTAGAAACCGCTCCAGCCGCGCCCGGGCCTCCTCGATGCGAATGTGTCCGGGTGCGAGTCCGCGCCTGAGCCCGTCGTATCCTGCCCGGAGCATCGCCTCCGCCGCGGCATCCCGATCTTCCCGGCCCAGCACCTCGCCGAGCATGCTCTGCACCTGGGCGACGGCCCAATGCTGCGCACCGAAGGTCGCGATCCGCACGGCGAGCGCATCCCGCAGGGTCCGTTCGCTCCCGGCCAGATCGCCGCGCTACGCCTGACACTGTCCCAGTTGCAGCAGCGCGACCCCCAGGGTAGGGTCGGTCTCCGTCATTCCATGGCGCCGGTAACCCAGCATCTCGCGGACGAGCGGCAGGGCCTCATCACAACGCCCCGACTCCACCATCGCCGCGGTGAGCATCCGCAGCGCCGAGAGGGTGGCGGGATTGGACCGTCCGAACTCCTTCTCGTCGATCGCAACCGCCCGGCGGGCCGCCTGCTCAGCCTCCGCGAACTTCCGGTTGAAGATCAGGGTTCCGGCGAGCGGCTGCAGCGCCGATGCGACTCCCGGATCATTCGGGCCGCGCGCCTGTTCGAAGAGTTGCACCGCCTCACGCAACAGCGGTTCCGCTTCGAGGTAACGGCCGAGCTGGGAGAGGGCGGTGCCCAGGTTGGCGCGGTTGATGGCGCGGAGTTCGGTGTCGGTGGGCCGGAGCCGGTCCAGCGCCCCGGCCACGGTGTCGTAGAGCGCGGCGGCCTCCGCGACCTTGCCCTGATTGAGCATCGCCTCCGCGACATTGCTCAGCCCCTGGTAGATGTCGGCGGAGTCAACCGACGGGAGCCGTCCGCGCATGGCGAGCGAGGCGCGGAAGAGCGACTCCGCCCTCCCGGCGTCGCCGATCTCCGCCTCGATGCTCCCCAGGTCGAAGAGAGCGTCCGACTGCTCCCGCGAAGGCGTGTCGCCATCGAGTGAGCGGCGCAGCCGATAGGAGTCTTCAAGCAGCGGCCGGGCGCGCTCATACAGGTACATGTGGGCCAGGGTCGAGCCCAGCGTCAGCTTGATCGCCGCCTGCAGGTCCGGTTCGCCGGCAAAGGCGGAGTCCGCCCGGACGATCGCCGAGTCGATCGCCGCGACGACGGTCACCCCGCTCCCCTGCCGATCCGGCTTGGCGGAGGCGAGGACCTCCTGGAAGAAGCCGGTGACCTGGCCGGTGCGCCGCGCCTCACGCAAGGCCCGGTCCCGTTCCACTCGCGCGACGCGCGCCTGCCGCAGACTCACCGCCGTCGCGCCGATCAGCGCCGCGATCGCCAGCGTGGCGGCGACGACCGACACGGCGTGGCGGCGGACGAATTTGCCCAGCCGATAGCTCAGCGCATCGGACTGGGCCAGCACCGGCGCACCGTCCAGGTAGTGACCGAGATCGTCGGCAAAGAGCTGGGCCGAGCGGTAGCGGCGCTCCGGTTCAGGGCGCAGCGCCTTCAGCACGATGCTGTCGAGTTCGCCGGCGAGGGTGCGCTGCAGCCGGCGATCGGCGACGGCGCGGCTGGGAGCGGTGGGGAGCTGGTCCGCGGTTTCGGTGTCCGCCGGGGGCCGGTGTCCGGCGAGCAGCTCGTAGAGCACCACGCCTAACGAGTAGACATCGCTCACTGTGGAGACGGCCCGGCCGCGGCGCTGCTCCGGGCTGGCATAGCCAGCGGTCATCGGCAGCGCGCCGGTCTGGGTGAGACCGGGGTCCGCGGTGCCGGTGGGATCCAGCAGCCTGGCGATGCCGAAATCGAGCAGCTTCACCGTGCCGTCAGCGGTCACCAGGATGTTGCGCGGCTTCACATCGCGATGCACCACGAGATGCTCGTGCGCGTACTGTACCGCGGCACAGACCTGCCGGAAGAGCTGAATCCGCTCGCGCACGCCGGTGTCATGCTCCCGGCACCACTGATCGATCGGCACGCCTTCCACATACTCCATGACGAAGTAGGGCTGGCCGTCGGGAGTGACGCCGCCGTCCAGCAGGGTCGCGATGTTGGGGTGCTCCAGCAGGGCGAGAATCTGGCGTTCGTGGCGGAAGCGGCGCACAATGGCGTCGGAATCGCGGCCGGCGGTGATGGTCTTGAGCGCGACGCGCCGAGTGTACTCGTCGTCGCTCCGGTGCGCCTCGTACACCGTGCCCATGCCGCCCTGGCCGATCACCCGCTCGACCTGCCAGGGTCCGACGCGGGTCCCTTCCAGTCCGGCAGCCGCTGGCTCGATGCCCACCGCGGTCGCCGCGCCCCGCTCGAACCGGTCCCCCATGCTGTCCGAGGCGGTGAGCAGGCCGACCAGCTCCGCATGCACGAGGGGATCGCGGGCCAGCGCCTCCAGCCGGCGCACCCGGGTCTCGGTGTCCAGCGCGCTGAGCTCGGAAAAGGCGTCCTTGACGCGCTCCCACTGGCTGCGGTCGAGCGGCATTGGTTCCTCAGTCACGGGAGGTCAGCTCTCGCTGCAGCCAGGCGCGCGCAAAGGTCCAGTCGCGTTTGGCCGTCGCCGGGGAGATCTCCAGCAGCTGGGCCGCCTCTTCAATCGAGAAGCCGGCGAAGTAACGCAGCTCCACCAGCTTCGCCTGCCGCGGGTCCACCGCGGCGAGCCGTTCCAGCGCCTCATCCACCGCGAGCACCTCATCTGCCGGGGCCTCGTCGGCGCCGGCAGCTTCCGAATCGAGGGTCACCTGGTGTTGCCGGCCCCGCTTGGCGGCGCTGCGACGCCGGGCGTGGTCCACCAGGATCCGGCGCATCGCCTGCGCCGCCACACCGAAGAAGTGGGCCCGGCCCTGCCACGAGACGCTGCGCTGATCCACCAGACGAAAGAAGGCCTCGTGCACCAGCGCGGTGGGGCCGAGGGTGTGCTCGTCCCGTTCGCGCCGGAGCTGGCTCGCGGCGAGCTGCTTCAGCTCGTCGTAGACCAGCGGCAGCAGCCGCTCGAGCGCGCCGGTGTGACCACCGGAGAGATCGGCCAGCAGCCGGGTGACATCGGAGGGCGAGGATTCCACGGGAATGCCGATGAGGGTACCGGCATTCTGGCCCGTCATGGGTACACGCGCAAGAGCGTGCGGCGGTGGCTCATGGGGAGCAAATCCGCCGAGGCGGCGCGACCCGGCTCCGGGGAATGAGCCGATCGGGCGCCGACTTGCGCGTGTCTGGTACGGGGCGGATTGGCCCCGCCGCCCGCGGCTGGCTTCACATCCGTTCAGGAGACCTGGATATGGCGATCACCCATCGACTCATGGGCCTGTTGAGTTTGGCTGCGGCTGCTGCCTGTGGTGGTGGCGGGGATGGCGGCGGGGGAGCGGTGATTCAGGTGGGGAACAACCTCGACTTCGTGCCGGACAATGGCGTGGTCTGCGCCGACGGCTACCCGGTGCAGATCAACGCCACCTTTCCGCAGCCGTTCACGGGCGGAGGAGCGCCGTCCTGCCTGCTCATCACCTTCTTCCCGGGGTCGCAGCCGACCACGGATGGGACGGTGGAATCGGCGAACATCCGGATCGGCCAGGTGACGGGACAGATGCGCTTCGTGCGGGCGCGGGTGCTGTACCAGCATGTGACCGGCGCGGTGTGCTGCTCGGTGGAGCAGTATGGGCCGATCTTCACGCCGCAGGCGAATGCGATCACGACGGTCGATCTCCGCTTCCCCATGACCGAGGATCACGTCCCCATCCCCGGCGATCCGCGGATCATCGCCAACGACCTGATCGCGCTGGAGGTCCTGGGCGCGAACATCCCGATTCCGGGCACCTGGCCTAACAACGGTGGCTCGATCCTGGCGCTGCCCAACTACGCCTACTTCCCCGCCTTTACCACCCGGGGGCTGAATGCACCGACCCAGAACCTGCACTCGGACGGGAGCTACAGCGGCTTCCTGCCGGCGTACAACCTGAATTTCCGGCCGTTGACGGGGAACATCACAGTCACCGGTCCGTAGTCGCGCCCGCACCGCGACCCGGCAGCGACAGAGCTTCGCTAGCCGCCGTGACCGTGTGAGGCATAACGGCCCAGCCACTCGAGCCAGAAGGCCGCCTCACGATCCAGCACCTGCTGCCCTTCGGGGGCCTCCATCTGGATGAGGGGGCCCTTGGGGTAGGTGCGGTGGACGCCGCGGGTGTATTCCCCCGAGAGCGAAGTACTGATCATCCAGATGTCGTTGGGAAGCCGGCGCGCCAGGTGCAGCAGGTGGGTTCCGTCGCCCAGTGCGATTACCAGCACCTCGTGCCGATCCGCCTCGCTCGTCTTCAACGTCAGCACCCGGTAGGTCAACCGCTCGGTGCCGTAGCCGAACGCCTCCGCGGTGGCGACGGGGAGCGGCTTCGCCTCTCCCTCCTGCCAGGCGACCTCGGCGAGCCGCGCCAGTCGACTCCCGGTGAGTTGCATCACCTGCGCCGACCCTGGTGGCGTAAGCAGCAGCGCACACGGAAGGGCGATACCGAATAGTCGAAGCGTCGCGTTCATGGATCCCTCTGAGGAAATGACACGCTACCATGATGCGTCCCCGACAGCGCGCAAGCCACTGGCGGTTTTCAGGCCGCTCGCAAGCGGGGGAAGAGAAGAGTGATCAGGCCGGTGCACGAGCCTGTCGGGATGCACGGTTGCGCCGCTGGTGGCTGGGCGACAACTTGACCTCCTTCCCATTCGAGGCGGACCCGTGCGGCAACACTCGAACCTGCAGCTCCCGCCCCGCGTGTCGCGCGGCACCCGGGCATGAGCGCCATCGAGGAACGGCTCCGCGCGGTCGGCCAGGCCCGCCGACGGATCGCATTGCTGCTGACCGCGGTGGTCATGGTGGACTACTTCGGGTTCATCGCGCTGATCGCCTGGAACAAGCCGCTGCTGGCCTACGAGCTGGTACCGGGACTCAGTCTCGGTATCCTGCTCGGCGCGCTGGTCATCGTCTCCTGCTGGGTCCTGACCTGGATCTACATCCGCTGGGCCGATAGGCACTACGATCCCGAGCTCGCCGCGATCCGGCGGGAGCTGCAGTAGCGGCGCCCGCCGACCCATACCGGTCCATCACTCCCTCATGATCCTCCAAGCGGCCACCGCCACGACGGCCCTCGGTCAGCCGAGCCCCGTCGCCCGCTGGTTCTTCCTGCTGTTCCTCGCCAGCACTCTCGGCATCACCTGGTGGGCGGCTCGCCGCACCCGCACCACCGAGCACTTCTACGCCGCCGGCCGCTCGATCACCGCCTGGCAGAACGGCTTCGCGCTCGCAGGGGATTTCATGAGCGCGGCGTCCTTCCTGGGAATCGCCGGGCTGGTCTCGCTGACGGGATTCGATGGACTGATCTACTCGGCGGGGTGGCTCGTCGGCTGGCCGATCGTGCTGTTCCTCATCGCCGAGCCGCTGCGTAATCTTGGGAAGTACACCTTTGCCGACGTGGTCGCGCTGCGGATGCGGCAGAAGCCGGTGCGGCTCGCCGCGGCGGTCGGCACGCTGGCGACGGTAATCCTCTATCTCATCGCGCAGATGGTCGGCGCCGGCAGCCTGATCCACCTGCTGTTCGGCCTGCGATACGAGACGGCGGTCATGGTCGTGGGCGTTGCCATGATCGCGTATGTGCTCTTCGGAGGGATGCTGGCAACGACCTGGGTGCAGATCATCAAGGCGTTCCTGCTGCTGGGTGGAGCCGCAGCGCTGGCGCTGCTCGTGCTGGCGCGATTCGACTTCAATCCGGTCGCGCTCTTCCGTGAGGCATCGGCGCGGTTCGGAGCGGGTGTCCTCGCTCCCGGCAAGCTGGTCAGCAAACCACTCGATGCGATCTCGCTGGGCATGGCGCTGATGTTCGGCACCGCCGGCCTGCCGCACATCCTGATGCGCTTCTACACTGTACCGGATGCGCATGCGGCCCGGCGCTCGGTGTTCTATGCGACCGGCCTGATCGGCGGCTTCTACCTGATGACCTTCATCCTCGGCTTCGGGGCGATGGTGCTGGTCGGCCCGGACGCGATCCGCTCGATCGACGCGGGCGGCAACATGGCGGCACCGCTGCTGGCGGAACTGCTGGGAGGCACCGCGTTCCTGGGCTTCATCGGCGCGGTGGCCTTCGCCACCATCCTCGCGGTCGTGGCGGGCCTGACTCTCTCGGGGGCCGCGGCGCTGTCCCACGATCTCTGGGTGAATGTGTTCCGTGGCGGTGCGGCGGGGGCGGTCGAGCAGTTGCGGGTCGCCCGTATCGCGACCCTCGTGCTCGGGCTGCTCGCGGTGACGCTCGGCATCCTGTTCAAGGGCCAGAACGTCGCCTTCATGGTCTCACTGGCGTTCGCGATCGCCGCCAGCGGCAACTTCCCCGCGCTGCTGCTGGCGATCTTCTGGCGCCGAGCCACGACGGCGGGCGTGGTGGGAGCAATGCTGGTGGGTACCGTGACGACTCTCAGCCTGATCTATCTCTCGCCGACGGTGCAGATCGACATCCTGCATCATCAGGAGGCCTGGTTCCAGCTCAAGAATCCGGCCCTGGTCTCGATGCCGGCTGG
>JBDTTN010000047.1:0-11299 GCA_039930625.1 Gemmatimonadota bacterium
ACCAGCACGCCGGCGATGGTCCAGGCCCGGGGCCGGAAGGCAGGCTTCACGGCGAGCCGCTGCTGCACTGCGTCGGCGTCGCCGGCTCCGGTGACCTTGAACTTGAAGGTGGCACTGTCCGCACTGCCGAAGGGACCGTTGCCGGGCTGGCGGAAGTCGAATCGCACCTCCCGCCCGCGTCCCGCTTCGAGCACTGCCGTCCTGGTGGCATCACCCGCGAGCTGGGTGCCCTTCGCCTCGGCGGTAACCGTCACGGTGGGCGTGCCGCCGGCGCGCTGATTCACCACCACGCCGGCCGCAAACTTGTCGCCCTCCCGCAGGAAGCGCGGAAGCGCGGGGCGCGCGAGGAGCGGGCGCGTCACCAGGAGCGGGGACTGACCGCTGCCGTAGCGGTCACCGGCGGTTACCGCCACGGCCATCAGCCGGAAAGTGGTCAGGTTGTCAGGCAGCTTTGCCAGGGCCGTGGCCGCGCCCGTCGAATCGGTCACGACGCTGCCGAGGAAGAACGCCGTGGTCTTGAAGCGGGAGCGCAGGATGTCGCTCTCGCCCTGGCCACCGCCGCCGCCAGGTGCACGGCCGCCCTTCTCTCCTTCCGGCACCTGCGGCGCGACGGTGGTCATGTTGCTTGCCAGCCGGAGGCCCAGGCCGCGTGCGGCGTAGAGCAGATCTATCGGATCGGGAGTCTTGTATCCGGTGAGCGAGAGCACACCCTCATCGACGGCCCAGAGCGTCACCTCCGTCCGCTGCCCCTTTCCGTTGCGATCCTTCACCCCGAGGACGACGCGAGCGGTGTCGCCGGGGCGATACTCCGTCTGCTGCGCGGCCACCGAGACGGTGAGCCGCTTGACCTCCGGCGTGACTCGAAGCTCCACGTAACCAACCCGGATCGTGGGCCGCCCCGGATCGTCGAGCGGCCCTGGGGGCGCGCTGCGTCCGCGTGCCACCAGCACCGAGACGAATGCGTTCGGCGCCCAGGCTTCGGTGACCGGGAACTTGAGCGTGGTCGAGCCCGAGGTCAGCTTCAGCCGCCGCTGCTCGATCAGCCCCTCCCGCTCGATGGTCACCCAGGCCTCCGCATCGGTGAACGGCGAGGCGAACAGCACCGTCGCCGTGTCCCCGACGCTGTAGCGGATCTTGTCGGGCACGAGATCCATCTTGAACTGGCTCTCGTCGTTCCACGGCACGAAGTCCTTGCCGGTCGCCCACCGGTAGAGACTGGTCGTGACCGGACGATGCGCCTCATCCTCCGCCTCGAAAGTCAGGACGTACGTGCCGCCCGACGGAGGCGTGAACCTGCACTCGGCGGGCACGGCGTTCGTCGTCGCCGCCTGACAATGCGCGACGGTATCGGAGACCCACTCGCCGTACACTTCGCTGTAGCCCCCGCGGGTGCGGTGCACCTGGTGCCATTCGCGCCGCACGATGGTGCCGCGAATCTTCGCGCCAGCAACCCGCCTGCCGTCGGGCCGCGCGGCGATCAGACCCACCGCCTGCGGCTGCCCCGCAGTCCAGAAGTAGGACTGCCCCAGCGGCTTCGCTCCTATATAGAAGGAAGAGGCCTGCACCATCACGATGGTCTGTGCCGCCACCGACTGCCGGTTCACATCGGTCACCGAGGCCTCGATCGTGACGCGGGCCGGGCGCCCCTTGGTCGCTGCGCCGAGCGCCACCCGCACCACCTGGCGCCCCTGCCCGTCCAGGGTGTCGGTGCCCTGGCCGATGGTCTGCGTGGCGCGATCGTCGCCGTTCTCCTCCCACCACCAGCCGTTCTCGCCGAAGTAGAAGCCATCGGTGTTCGGAATCTCGAGCTGCCAGAAATCGATCGGCGTCTGCCTCGCGGTCCACGTCATCGTGGCCCGCGCCATCGGCGCGCCGAAGAGGTAGCGGGCCTCGATCGTCGCGACCGCCGAATCGCCGGGAAAGTGGGAGCCGCTATCGCTGGAGGCCTGCACCAGGAATTCGGGAGGGCGATACTCGGCCACACGATATTCGGCGCTGGCGAGGCCGAGCCAGTTGCCGGCCCGGCGCTGCTGGACTTCGACCGAGTAGCTGCCGAGCGCGAGGTCGGCGGGAAGGGTGATGCGCTGATCGCTGGTGCCGAACGCGGAGGGCGCGACGGTAACCGCCTTGAGGGTCCCGCCCTCGCGGTCATGAAAGACCCAGCGCACGCTGTCGCTCCGGGGAGGGACGACGAGCTGGCCCAGGTTGCCCGCGCGCACGATGGCCTTGGCGTACAGCGGCTCGCCGGGACGGTAGATCCCCCGCTCGGTGAAGACCGCCGCCGCCAGCGGGTAGCGATCGGTGCCGTACGCGGAGCGGACGTTGAACTGCCACGGACTCAGGTCGGCGTCGTAGCTGCTGATGCTGGTCAGCGCCCGATCGTTGCCGACCGTTGCGGTGACGTAGCCCTCGAACCCGGAGCCCTCCGTCGACACGCTGTCCACGGCATAGCTCCCCAACAATGCGACGCCATCGGCAGAGGTGCGAGACGAGGCACGAGCCTTTCCCCGGCTGTCGAAGAGCGTGACCAGCGCGCCGCCCCGCGGCTTGCCGTCGCTCGCCCCGGTCACCCAGACCGCGCCGCTGGCAAGACCGATCCGGGCATGCACCGCCAGATCTGTCACCTGCGCCACCGCGAAGGGCTGATTCTCCTGCCAGGCAGCCGGGAGCGAGGGGCTGGTGACTCGTACCATCTGTAGCAGCGGCGCGCTGGCGCGCTGCATGTTGTAGAGCGGAAGCTTGACGCCGAAGATCCGCACCCGGTCGGCCGGGCCGGTGACCGCCACCTTCGTGGTCGTCGCGCCCTTCAGCACCTGGGCGAGTGCGCTGTCGTCGCGATTCCAGCGACTGTACTGCAGGATCGCGGGGATGAGCGCGGCGGGGACCGGTGCGATCGTCACCGTGAGGGTGTCGACGTTCACATGCTTCACCGCGAGCGTCCGGAAGGACGCCCGCTCGATGGTCATGCTCCCGTAGGCGTGCTCCACCAGCGGTGCGAAGCCGGTCGTCCGGAATCCCGCGGCGGGATTTCCGTTGAGCCGCTGGCCGAAGATGTCGCGCAGATTGCTGTCCGCCACGACCGCGTAGCCGGTCTTGGGCGTGAGAGTGGTCTCGAGATACCAGCTCTCCGATTCCTCGGAGGTGTCCGCCACGCTGAACTCGGCGGCCGGCAGCAAGCTGAGGTGTCGCTCAACCTCGGCGCCCTTCACGGGAGTGGAGAAGGTCACCTTGATCCCGCCGGTGGGGCAGCTCTCCCCGCCGGAACACTCCGCGCTCGTCAGGGAGAAGCCGCCGTAGGTGCTGAATCCCCATTTGGCGAAAGGCCTGGTGCCCTCCGGATCGATCACCGTGGGAACGACCAGGTCCCCGGCGCAGTCGAGCGGGAGCTTGCGCTCCGGCGTGAGTTCGAGGACCCGGCGCAGCGGATCGGCCGCCCGGTCCCGCTCCCAGCCACCGGCCTCGGTGTACTGCCACGGGTCACTGTCCTTGATGGCCCGCTGCTCGGTCACGTTCAGCTTGATGATCCCAGGCGACTTGCACTTCTGGTCGAAGTCGAGGTAAGCCAGGCCACGGAGAGTGTTCCGGTCCAGGGGCGCGCTGACCACGAGTTCGAAGGTCGCGTCCGGCCCGAGAAACTTCGGGTGTTCCTCGGCGCTGACCGGAAGGCCCACCAGGACCTGCGGACCCATCACCGAAAAGCTGTAGCTGTACGGTTCCTTGAGGCGGCTGCCATCCATCGCCTCGAAGCTGTTGGCGATCGTGACGGTGTAGCTCTTCCCCGGTTCGAGCGGATTGGTGGGCAGGAACCGGAGCGTGACAGGGTCGCGCCACTCCACTCGGCCGGGCACGGCGGGCGCGATTTTGAAGAGCGGCCCCGGGTCGACGCTCCGATCGAGCGAGCCGGCCACCGGTCGATCGAAGATGACCTGGATCGGGGTGTTGAGCGGAGCGTCGCCGGATGGGGAGGCGGCAAGAACCTGCAGAACCGCTGGGGGTTCGGCAGCGACGACCGCCGCGGCGACCACGGCGAGTACCCGGATGGACAGCATGGGGAACGGCTCCTGGAGGGACGATCAGCGGGGGAAGATCGTCGGGCCCTCGGAGCCGGTCAATTGCTGTGCTGCGAAGCAGTCGTCAAGCGTTGGAATTCGGCCTCAGGAGCCAACACCTGAGGGGCAGGCGGCGCTCGGACATGGTCGGTCCAGATCCCCGGGGCAACCGCGGGCAAGCGGGCGCCAGCACGCCGGCGCCGGCGCGCACACCTGCACGCGATGAAGCCCTGAGTACGGGCCCGACAGTCGAGGGAACCACTTTACCGCGCCTCGGCGCCGGTCACTCCACATCCACGATCCAGCCGTAATCTTCCAATCGAATGGTGCGGGGTCCCGCCAGCGGCAGGGGAAACTCCAGCGTGTGGGTCACGCCGATGTAGAGCCGGCGCAAGGACTCGTTGAAGCCCGGAGCGCAATCCCCTTCGATCACCACATCGCTCGGGTCCTCCGCCGAGGCCCATTGCAGCTCCACCAGCGGAGCAGATCCCGCTGCCTCACTCGGCAGGACATGTCCCTCGGCCTCGACCGGCCCCTCACTGGTGAGCGTCAGCGCGCAGGCATCCTGTGCGGCACCGTGCACGCCGCAGAAGAGAATGGTTGCCCGTCGTTCAAGCTGCCCCACGTAGTGGCCATCGGTCGTGCGGGTGATGGCCCCGCGCAGGGTCTCCTGTCCCCCGTTGACACAGGCGCTTCCGTCGGCGGAAAGCTGAGGCCAGTCGCTGACGAGGTTGAGCGTGTAGGCGGAAGCGAGTGCGGTGCCCGGGCCCTCCCGATTCGCTCCCAATGCACGGTCCAGGTTGCGTGGACCGATCGCGAGTGCCGCGGGGGCCTGGGCGGCGAGCGAGGGTACGAGCGCAAGGCGGAGCGCGGTGATCAGCAGAATCGAGGTGCGACGCATGAAACATCCCGGCTGGAGTCACTCCGCTCTAAGACAAGTCGCGTGCCATGTGCAGGCTCCCTCGTGCAGGGCCCTACGCGAACCGCCCAACTCGCGCGTGAGAAGCGAGTTGGGCGGCAAAGGCGATGCGAGCGGCTTCAGGCCATCGGCCCAGCGGTCACCACATGAATGTGCCCAGCTCGCTCTCGCTGGACACAAATGTCAGGCGAAGCGGGCCGGATCGATGCCGTACTTCTTGAGCTTGTAGCGCACGATACGCTCGGTGCTGGCCAGCAGCCTGGTCGCGTCGGTGACCGAGCCGCGGGTGGTCTTGAGCGCGTCCTGCAGCAGATCACTCTCGAGCCGTTCCACGGCGGCCTTGAGCGGTCCGCCGGTGTCTCCGGATTCCTCCGGAGTCTGCAGTGTGGGCGGGAGATGCCGCCCATGAATCGCAGGGCCATCGCACACGACAACCGCCCGTTCGATCACATTCTCCAGCTCCCGCACGTTGCCGGGCCAGTGATAGCGCAGCAGCATGTCGATGGCCGGTGTGGTCAGGCGGAGCACGTTCTTCCGTGCGGCCCGGGCGTACTTCTCCACGAAGTGATCGGCCAGGAGGAGGATGTCGGTCTTCCGGTCGCGGAGCGGCGGCAGGAAGATGGGGAAGACGTTGAGGCGGTAGTAGAGATCCTCGCGGAAGCCCCGTTCGGTGATGGCAACCTCCAGATCGCGATTTGTCGCCGCGATCACCCGTACATCCACCCGGACCGGCTCCGTTCCTCCCACCCGTTCGAATTCCCGTTCCTGCAATACCCGCAGCAGCTTGGCCTGGGTGGACGGGGAGAGTTCGCCGATCTCGTCCAGGAAGATGGTTCCGCCATGGGCCAGCTCGAACCGCCCCTTCTTGCGCGCCAGCGCGCCGGTGAAGGACCCGCGCTCATGTCCGAAGAGCTCCGACTCCATCAGCGTTTCCGGAAGGGCGGCGCAGTTCACCTTCACGAACGGTCCGCCCGCGCAGGTGCTGTTGTAGTGGATGGCGTGCGCGATGAGCTCCTTGCCAGTGCCGGACTCGCCCCGGATCAGCACGGTGGTCCCGGTCCCCGCGACCTGGGAGACCTGGCGCATGACATCCCGCATGGGACCGCTGGTCCCGATCAGGTGGGAGAAGTCGTAGCGCTCCCGCAGCTCCCGGCGCAGGGTCCGATTCTCCTCTTCCAGCGGCCGCTGGGTCCGGAGCGCGAGCGCCACCAGCGCGCTCACGACATGCAAGAACTTGAGCAGGTGCTCGGTGTCTCCGCTGGCGCGTGAGGGCAGGTCGATCGATATCGCGCCGACGGCACGATGATCGAGGACGATCGGTACGCAGACGAAACTCACCGCCCCCTCCGGGCCCGCCGATCGTCGGAAGGTCCGGTGCAGGAAGCGCGGCTCCCGCTCCACGTCCGGCACTACCATCGGCTTGCCGGTAGCGACGACCGCGCCGGTGATCCCCTCTCCCAGCCGATACCGGGCCAGCCGGCCCGACTCCGGCAGCTCGAGCCCGGCCTCGATATAGAGCTCGTTGGTCCCCTCATCCAGCAGGGTCAGCGAACCTCGCAGCGCCCCCGGATAGCGGCGCAGCAGATGCATGGCGTTGCCGAGCCCATCATTGAGGGTCCTGGCACTGGTCAGCGCTTCGCTGATTTCGAAGAGCGTGCCCAGTTCGGCGAGCGGGGCGGCCTCATGCGCCTCAGCGGGCGCGTGCAGGCGAACGGCAGCGGTTGACTCCATCGGGTCCTCGCAAGTTCTGAAAACAAAAATGGCCCGCTCTTGAGGAGCGGGCCGCAAACGAAGGGTGCAACTACGCGCGGGCCGCGCTCCGGGTCAGCGGAACCGATTATTCCAGCAGTTGGAATTATTGGAGCAGCGGCGGCGGGCGGCGTGTATCAGCATGCGACAACCATAGGCCCCTGAAGCAGAATCGTCAACGCATCTGAAGTAACGGGCCTGCAATCATAGGCGGAGCCTATTGCTTGAGCGGCACCGGCGCCGCCTTCCCCCCGGGCCCAGCCGTCTCGGTCACCGGGGAAATCTGGGGGCGGCCAAGTCCCCGGCCCGTGATGATCAGCCCCACCGACGCGACGATGACGAGCGAGGCGAGCAGCGAGCGGCTGCCGAGCACCTCCCCGCCGAACGCCCAGCCCAGGAATACCGCCACCATCGGATTCACATACCCCGCCGTGGCAACCTTGTTTGGAGTGCTCACCTTCAGGAGCCAGGCAAAGGCGGTGAAGGTCACGAGGGACCCGAACACCACCAGATAGAGAAAGGCGAACAGCGACTTGGCGGTGACCCCGCCCAGGTCCAGGTGGCCCCAGTCCCCCACTACCCCGCTCGCGGCGAGCAGGAGTACGCCGCCCGACAGCATCTCCATGCCGGACATGAGCTGGGTGTTGGCAGGGAGGTCCGCGTTCCGGCTCAGGACCGAGGCCAGGGCCCACGCAAAAGTGGAGCACATGAGCAGCAGCACGCCGGCTGGATCGGCATGTTCGCTCCCCGTTCCGCCAGGCAGTACCAGGAGTGCCACCCCGATAAAGCCCAGCACGACACCGACGAGGATCACGGCCGACGGCCGCACCCCGCCGGGACGCAGCCACTCCAGGAGCACCGTCCAGACCGACACCATCGCGACGATGAGAGCGGTGAGTCCCGAGGAGAGGTGCTGCTCCACCCACACCACTGCGCCGTTGCCGACCAGAAAGAAGAGTGCGCCGAGGAAGAAGGCCCAGCCCCATTGGGCAGGGCGCGGCCCGGGCGCCCCGCGCCACCGGGCCCAGCCGTACATCAGGCTGCCCGCAACTACGAAGCGGGCGCCGGCCATGAGCAGCGGTGGCAGGGTCTGGATCGCGAAAGCGATGGCGAGGTAGGTCGAGCCCCAGATCAGGTAGACCGCGGCAAACGCGGCCATCAGCTGGAACCGGTTCCGGCGCACGATCTCAGGTGTCACGGGCGGTGTCCTGCGCCAGGGCCAGCGGCAACACCACCGTGTCCTTGACCGTCGAGAGCACGATCGTGGTGCGAGTACTGCGCACTCCCTTGAGGCGACCGAACCGCTCCCGCAGCAGCCGACTCAGGGCCTCGGTGTCCGGTACTCTCACCTTGACCAAGTAACAGTCCTCCCCCGCCACGTGATGGACCTCCAGCACCTCGGGCTGGCGGGAGAGGGCCTGGCCGATCGCGCCAGAGCCGGCCCGCTCCTCGGTCCGGACCATGACGAAGGCGGTGAGCCCGAGACCGACGGCGACAGGATTGATCCGGGCGGCGTATCCCTCGATGACGCCGCGCTGCTCCAGCTTGCGGATGCGGTCGAGGATGGCGGAGGGGGCCATGCCCAAGTGGCGGGCGATATCGGCGTTGCTGACGCGACCGTTGGCCTGCAGCAGTTCCAGAATAGTGCGATCGGTGACATCGAGCATCGGACTACCCCGGTCCAAGGCATGCTTTATTCGGCTGGATAGAAGATAGCCAGACAATTATTCTGGCCGCAACCATAATCGGCGACATTACGACGGCGCTCATTACCTGCGGAACCCGGCCGATAATAGAGAACGATGACTCCCTCCTCCCCGCCCCCGGACTCGGTCGCCTCCCGACGCGTAGCATTCCGTCGCACCGGGCTCGCCGGTGCGCTCGCCGCCCTCGAATCTCTGCTGGGAGGGCTGGCCGAGCCAGCCCAGGCGGAGGAGGCCCACGCCTCGGTAGACCGGATACTGCACTCGCTGCTATTGGGTGGCGCCTTCGACACCCAGACGGAGTTGCGCGCCTCCGCGCTGGAGATCCTCGCCCAGCCGACCGCGGGCCTCGCTGTCAGCCTTGGCGCCTTCACCGCGCGGCTGAGCAGGTCTGCGCGGGCGCACACCTCCAGGGACAGTGGCACCGTTCTCATTGTCGAGGACGATTCCCTCTTCGCCAAGCGAATCGAGTCCGCGCTCGATGCCGTCGGCTGCCGCGTGCGGGTCGCCGCTACTGCCGCGGAGGCCCGCAGACTGCTGCAGACCGAACAGATCAGCCTGCTGGTGCTCGACCTGATCCTTCCGGACGGGGATGGTCGGAGCATTCTGCTCGAGCTGCGCTCCGACCCGCGCACCGCGGCGCTTCCCGTCTTTGTCGTCTCCGCCCGGCTCGGCACCCAGACCAAGGCCGAGTGTTTCGCCCTGGGGGCGGATGCCTACTTCGACAAGCCGGTCGATGTCGAGGCGTTCTCAGTGGCCGTCGAAGCTCGGCTGGAGCGCAACTCCGACCAGACGCTCACGGCTCGCCGCGATCCGGTCACCGGATTGCCCAATCGTGCCGCGTTTCTCGAAGCGGTGGCCCGCCTGCGGGAAACCTCGCCAGCCGGCACCGCCTTCTCGCTGGCGGTGCTCGATCTCGATCACTTTCGCTGGATTGCGGAGACCTGGGGTCGTCAGTTCAGCGACAGCGTACTCCGCCGCGCGGGAGTCCGCCTCGCCCTGGCTCTGCGTCAGGCGGCGGTCTTCGCCCGATGGGACGGCGCCGAATTCATCGCGCTCTTCACCCGGCGCAGTCCGGCCGAGGCCGGCACGGCCCTCGAACAGGCGCTCGGCGTGCTGCGGCGCATCGACTTCCGGCCCGGAGAGGATGCCCCGCTGACGGTCACCTTCTCCGCCGGTGTCGCCGAGATCCGGGCGGATGAGGCCATCGAAGATGCGATCGCGGAGGGAGACCGACTACGCTACGTCGCGAAGGAGTCGGGTCGCAATCGCGTAGTCAGTGCCTCCGGTCACGATCTGGTGCCGATCCGCCGAATCCTGCTGGCCGAGGACGATCCCAACGTCTCCAGGCTGGTTAGCCGACATCTCCGGAATGAGGGGTTCGACGTCGTCACCTTTCCCGATGGGGAGCAGGCGCTCGCGAACGCGCCGAGCCTTGGGCTTTCCCTGATTGTCAGCGACCTGGAGATGCCGAAACTTGATGGCCTCGGCTTCCTGCGGGGGATTCGGCAGCACCCTGAATTGCGCCATCTCCCTGTCATGATGCTCACGGCGATGGGAGACGAGAGCTACATCGTCCGCGCCTTTGAGCTTGGCGCCGACGATTACGTCCTCAAGCCCTTCTCCATGCGCGAAGTGACGGCACGGATGCGCCGGTTGCTGCACCGGCCGTCGGTCACCGGAATCCCCGTCGCCAGCTGAGCTGGCACCAGGCAGCAAGTCCGAACCAGCTGATCCGCATTCACCACTCGGCTTACCCCCGATTCCGACCCGCAGTACCTTAGCCGCATGACAGCGCCCGTCACCTACCGCAGGACACTCGGTCTCTTCTCGGGCACGATGGCCGTTGTTGGCGGCATCATCGGCTCCGGCATCTTCAACAATCCGGCGATCGTCGCGCAGCGGGTCGGCACTGCCAGCCTTACGCTCGGCGTCTGGGTCCTGGGCGGAGTGGTGGCGCTCATCGGCGCCTTCTGCTTCGGTGAGCTGGGGCAGCGGCGACCGCAGGCAGGAGGGAGTTATGTCTATCTCCGCGATGCCCTCGGCGCGCTGCCCGCGTTCCTCTACGCCTGGGCGCTGCTGCTGGTAATCGCCACCGGCGCGATCGCGGCCGTGGCCGTGACCTTCGCCAACTACGCGCTGAGTCTCGCCGGCATGCCCGGGGCCGATGGGCGGTGGCTCGCGGGCGGCGCGATCATCCTGCTCTCGGTGATCAACTACATCGGCATCCGGCCCGGCGCCATCACCACCAACATCTTCACGCTGCTCAAGCTGACGGCGCTCGGCTTCCTGATCGTGGTGGGCCTCTGGCCCTCGGCAGAGTCCGCAGGTCCGACCGCCGTCGGAGCCGCGGTGAGTGGCTCGCCATTCCTCGCGGTCGCTGCGGCGCTGGTCCCTGTGCTCTTTGCCTATGGCGGATGGCAGCAGACCAACTTCATCGCCGAGGAGATCATCGAACCGCAGCGCAACCTGCCGCGCGCCCTGGTGCTCGGCGTGCTGATCGTCGTCGCCGTCTATCTGCTGGCCAATGTGACCTACCTGCGACTGCTCGGACCGGCAGGTCTGGCGGCGAGCACGGCCCCGGCCGCCGATGCACTCCGCCTCCGCCTCGGCCCCATCGGAGCGACGCTCATCGGCGCGGGGATAACCGCCTCGACCTTCGGCTTTCTCAACCTGGTCATTATGGTGTCACCGCGGGTCTATCAGACGATGGCGGCCGATGGCCTCTTCTTTCCGGCATTTGCCAGGCTCCATCCCGGCTTCCGCACCCCCGCGGTCGCGATCCTGGTGCAGGGCGTCTGGGCGGTGGTGCTGCTGATGACGGGGCAGTACGGCCAGCTGCTCGACTACGTGGTTTTCTGCGACTGGATCTTCTTCGG
>JBDTTN010000048.1:0-10829 GCA_039930625.1 Gemmatimonadota bacterium
CCGCGAATCCGGTCCGGCTCCTCCCGGCGTGCGGTCAGGAGAATGACCCCGACGTCCTTGGTCTCCTCGCGCCGCCGCAGCTCGGCCAGCACGTCGTAGCCCGAGACCCCGGGAAGCATCACATCCAGGATCACGATATCCGGCCGCTCCTCGCGCGCGGACTTGAGGGCATCGGGTCCATTCGCCGCCGTCGAGACGCGGTAGCCGGCCTTCGCGAGATGATAGGCGACGAGCGCGGTGATGTCCGGCTCGTCATCCACGACCAGGATGCGGTGACTCATCTGGGACGTCCTTCCATGTCGATCTCATTGCGAAGTCGGGCGTGCTGGCGGCTCCGCTCCAGGGCACTGGACCGTTCGTCCTGGAGACCGGGATCGTAGAGTGCCGCATCCAGAAGGGCGCCCATCACCCGGCCCAGCGGCTCGCCGGGCCGGCGCAGGCGGTAGAGCACGAATTGCGCGATCGGCGTGTCGCGGACCAGGCCAGCCTCTCGCAGAACTTTGAGGTGCCGCGAGACGGTGGGCTGAGGCAGGTCGAGCAGCGCCTGAAGGTCCGACACGAAGAGCGGTGCGGCCGTGAGGCAATTCACGATCCGCAGCCGGGTCGGTTCCCCGAGGGCTTCGAGCAGGGCGAGCGTGGTGAGAGACGGCGGCATATGCGGCAAAACGAATACATGACTTCGCCGCCGGGCGCAAGCGCCGGGTGATCCGGCGCATTGCGCGGCGACGGAGTCAGGCCGGATATTCTGGCCATGCCCCTTCTTGCGCTGCTCGCGGGACTCGCCCTGGCGCCGGCCGACACGGTCCGCCTGGTGGTGGTCGCCACGACCGACGTGCACGGTTACGTCACTGACTGGGACTACCTCCAGAACACCGCCTGGCCGGGAGGCCTGGCCCGCGCCGCGACGGCGATCGATTCCCTGCGAGAGCGGTACCCGGGACAGGTCGTCCTGGTCGACGCGGGGGACGCGCTCTCCGGCAGCCCGCTCGCGGCGTTCTTCGGCCGAGCCACCTCGCGGGACCAGCATCCGGTCATCGATGCGATGAACACTATCGGCTACGATGCGGCCACCCCCGGAAACCAGGACTTCGACTTCGGGGTCGATGCGTTCAACCGCGCGCTCGGCGGTTCGAGTTTCGCGTGGGTCAGCGGGAATCTCCGGGTGCTGCCCGAGGATACGCTGGCGCTTCGGTCGTACGTCGTCATCAAGCGCAACGGGGTGCGCATCGCGATCACCGGGTTCACCACGCCGGGCACCATGGCGTGGGACGGCGATCGACTGAGGGGACGGCTGCGGGTGGACCGGATCGAGCCAGCGGTCACGCCGGTGTTGCGGGAGATGAAGCAGGACGCCGATTTCACCATCGTCCTCATGCACAGCGGCCTCGAGGGCTACGCCTCCTACGACACCACTGGCATCGGGGGTGAGAATGTCGCGGCGCGGGTCGCCACCGGATCGGTGCGTCCCGATCTGGTGGTCGTCGGGCATTCGCACCAGGAGCTGATCGACTCGGTGCTCGGCGGGGTGCACTTCGTGCAGCCGCGTCCCGAGGGACGCAGCCTGGCGGTGGTGCACATCGCTCTGGTGCTGCGGGGCGGCCAGCTCACTCCGGTGTCGTACCACGCGGAACGAATTCTCCTCGAAGGCGTCCGCACCTCTCCCCGGGTCATGCGGCGCCTCGTCGAGGCACATCGTACGGTGCTCGGCTGGGTATCGACGGTGATTGGCGAGGCGCCGCACCGGCTGTCGCTGGCGGTCGCCCGGGTGGAGGATGTGCCGCTGGTCCAGTTCATTCAGTCGGTGCAGCGGAAGACGGCCGGCGCTGACCTGTCGGCGACGCCGGTCTTCGATCTGCGCGGCGGCCTCGACGAGGGCGAGATCACCGTCGGCGAGATCCTACGGCTCTACCCCACGGAGGCGACCCTCCGGGCGGTGCGCATCAGCGGAGCGGCCCTGCGTGCCTATCTGGAGCAGAGCGCGCGCTATTTCTATGTCGACTCGACCGGACGGGTGGCGACGAACCGCTATGTGTATGGGTACAACTACGACATGATCAGCGGAGCCACGTACACCTTCGACCTCAGCCGGCCCGCCGGTTCGCGGGTCACCCGGCTCGAGGTGCGCGGCAAGCCGGTCGAGGCCACTGACAGCTTCACGCTGGCGCTGAGCAGTTACCGGCAGCAGGGAGGCGGCAACTTCCAGGCGCTTGCGGGTGCTCCTGTCGTCTACAGCAAGGGGGAAGGGATCCGTGACCTCCTGATCGCGGAGATCCGGCGCCGGCATGTTCTCACGCTCGCCGGCCCGGCAGGCGAGAGCTGGACCCTCGCGCCGGAGGAGTACGCGAGCCGGGCCCGGGCGCTCTTCGTGTCCGAGGCGCGTCCCGCGCCCGCATCCGACCCCGGACCGCAGGCGCCGGTGCTGCCGACCACGCCGAGCCGCCGGGAGCTCGCCGAGCGCGATTCGATCCTGCGGGCGCGGGATATTGCGGACTCGATCGCGGCGGCGTCGATCGCGACGCTACGACTGCCCGCGGAACCCGGCGCAGGAAAGAACCTCGCCCGGTTGCTCGCCGATGCCTACCGCAATGCGTTGCGCGCCGACCTGGCGATCGTCGCGACGAGCGAGGCGGGCGACCGCCTCCCTGCCGGTGGCCTGACACGAGGGCAGATCGCCGCCGCCGCACCGGGGGAGGATCGGCTGCTCACCGTGCGCATGAGCGGCGCGGATATCGAGGACCTGCTCGAAAACATCGTCACGACGCCGGGACCCTGCTGCGAACTCTCCGGGGCGGTGGTCACGTACGATCCGAAGGCCAGACCGGGGGACCGGCTGCGCCGCGCGCGCCTGACAAGCGGCCGTGAGTTCGAGCGCAAACAGTCCTACACCGTCGTGGTGAGTTCCCGTCTCGCCCCCGGCGATTCCCTTCCGCTGGGCGCAGGAGATTGTCGTCCGGGGAAGGGCTGCCGGCGGCCGGGGGTGCTCTCCCGCTGGACGGTGACCCGTGCCGACCAGTCACCCGCCGCCGTGCTGCTCGAGTACCTCAAGCGCCTGCCCCAGCCGGTCAGCCCGCCTGAAGATCGCCGCCTGGTGCCCAGCCGCTGATGCCGGCTGAAATCCGGGTCTACGTCAACGAGCGCGGCTGCACCCTGCCTGCGGGCGCACGGGTCCGCGACGCGCTCGCCGCCACGGTGCCCGAGCTGCTGCCGGCATGCGAATCGGGCGAGGCGCTGATCACCGATGGCCGCGGCCTTCCGGTCGCGCTCGATGCCCCGATCAGCGGCGGAGCGATCCTGCGGGCGCTCAGGTCCAGCCGGCGCGGCGCCGCGGATGCCGATGTCTGAGCGCTTCGTGCGGCTCCCCAAGGCGGAGTTGCACGTTCATCTCGATGGTTCCCTCAGACCTGAAACGCTGCTCGATCTCGCCCGCGCGTCGGGAATCACTCTGCCGGCGATGGAGACGGAGGGGCTGCGGCGACACATGCGGGTGGATGATGCCCGCAATCTCGAGGACTACCTCACCCGCTTCGACCTCACGGTGGCGGTGCTGCAGACCGCCGAGGCGCTCGAGCGGGTCGCGTATGAAATGGTCGAAGACGCCGCGCGGGACGGCGTGCGCTACCTCGAGGTCCGCTACTGCCCTGCACTGAGCCGACACCAGGGTCTCTCCCTGGACGAGACCATCCGCGCCGAGCGGCGTGGGCTGCTCCGGGGCGAGCGGGAGTTCGGAGTACGCACCGGAATCATCAACTGCACCCTCAGGCACTTCGACCCCTCGCGCTCCGAGGCGATTGCAGAGGCCTCGGTACGGATGCGGTCGGAGGGGGTGGTGGGATTCGATATCGCCGGGGGAGAGGCGGGGCGGCCCGCGCGTCAGCACGCGCACGCCTTCGAGATTGCCGCGCGCGGCGGGCTCGGAGTCACCGTGCACGCCGGCGAGGCGGCGGGCCCGGAATCCATTGCGGAAGCCATCTTCGAGTGCCGCGCCGATCGGATCGGACACGGGACACGACTGTTCGAGGACCCCGAACTGATGCGCTACGTCCGCGATCGCGAGATCCCGATTGAGGTCAATCTCACCTCCAACGTGCAGACCCGTGTGGTACCGCATCCGGCTGCACATCCGCTGCGGCGCTACCTCGATGAGGGGCTCACCGTCACGCTCTCCTCGGACAACTGGCTCATGAGCGGAGTGACGCTGTCCGGAGAATACGCGCTCGCCCACCGCGAGCTGCGCCTGACCGAGCAGGAGATCGTCACGCTGAGTCTGAACGGCTTTCGGGCCGCCTTTCTGCCGCCCCTGGAGCGCAGCGCCCTCGCCGCCGCCGCGGCGCGATCGATCGAGGATCAGGGGCCATGATGGTTGTGTTGCAGGACACCGCGAACCGACTCGCCGCGATCGAGACCGGCCTGGATCTGCCACTCGTCGATCGCCTGATGGGACTGGTCGGTGTCGCCGCGATGGTCGGGCTCGCGGTGGCGCTCTCCTACGACCGGCGCCGCATCAACTGGCGCCTCGTCGCCACCGGCATAGCCCTGCAGGTGGTTGTCGGCATCCTGGTGCTCAAGACCGGCGTGGGCCGGGCGCTCTTCGATCAGTTAGGCCAGGGATTCACCCAGATCATCGGTTTTGCGCGGGAGGGAGCCCGCCTGGTTTTCGGTGACCTGGTGGACCATCCGGCCTTTCTCGCCTTCAGTGTGCTCCCGGCCGTGATCTTCTTCTCCTCGCTGATGTCGGTACTCTATCACCTCGGTGTGATGCAGGTGATCGTCAAGGGTATCGCCTGGGTCATGCAGAAGCCGCTGCGCACCTCCGGCGCGGAGACCCTCTCGGCGGCGGGGAACATCTTCCTGGGGCAGATCGAGGCACCGCTCCTGGTGAAGCCATTCGTGCGGGACTTCACGCCCTCGGAGCTGTTCACCGTCATGGTCGGTGGATTCGCGACCTCGGGCGGCGGAATCATGGCGGCATACATCGCGATGCTGTCAGGACTCTTCCCGAACATCGCCGCCCATCTCATCACCGCCAGTGTGATGAATGCACCCGCGGGGCTGTATCTCTCGAAGATCATGTTGCCCGAGACCGGAACCCCCCGCACTCGTGCGGCACCGGGCATCCGGCTGGAGAAGTCCGAATCAAGTGTGATCGAGGCGGCGGCGAGCGGCGCGCTGCAAGGGGTCCAGCTTGCGATCAATATCGCGGCGGTGCTGATCGCTTTTGTGGCGCTGGTCGCCCTGCTCAACGCCCTTCTCGGCTGGGTCGGCGGCCTCTGGGGTCAGCCGAGCCTGAGTCTCCAATGGGTACTCGGCGAACTGCTCCGCCCGGTGGCCTGGGTGCTTGGCGTGCCCTGGCAGGACACGCCCTATGTCGGCGGCCTCATCGGACTCAAGGCGACGATCAACGACTTCGTCGCGTACGCCCAGTTCGCCAAGGATCTCGGCTCCGGCGTCGTGCTTGCGCCACGAAGCGCTGTCATTCTCACCTACGCCCTGCTGGGCTTCGCGAATTTCGGTTCGATCGCGATCCAGATAGGCGGCATCGGCGGCCTGGCACCGGAACGGCGCAGCGAGATCGCGCGATACGGCCTCCGCGCCATGATCGCCGGCAACCTCGCGGCCTTCACATCGGCGGCGCTCGCCGGGATGCTGCTGTGAAGTGCCCTTCGCCGCCGCGTACGTCCGTGCTCCCTCCGGTCCACCGGGTGCCGTCGTGAGCGAGGCCGCCGCTGTGGTCCGTCGCTGGCTCGGAGATCGCCGGCCTACCATGGCGATCGTGCTCGGTTCGGGCCTCGGCCAGCTCGCGGAGCGACTCGAAGGATCGATCCGGCTTTCGTATCGAGATATCCCCGGATTTCCCGAGCCTGGGGTTGAGGGGCACGCCGGTGAACTCGTCGCCGGGACGCTTGCCGGTAGCACGGTGCTCTGTCAGAGCGGACGGTTCCACGCCTACGAGGGACATTCCCCGGCGACAGTCGCCCTGGCGGTGCGACTCTTCTCGGCCGTCGGCATCAGGACCCTGCTGCTGAGCAATGCCGCCGGCGGCATCCGGCGCAACTTTCGTCCTGGGACTCTGATGCTCATCGCCGATCAGGTGAACTTCAGCTTCCGCAATCCGCTCATCGGCCGCGTGCTGCAAGGTGAGATGCGATTCCCCGACATGTCGGCGCCATACGACGCCGAGCTGCGCGCCGCGGCGCATGAGGTCGCGCGAAGGTGTGGGATCACGCTGGAGGATGGGGTTTATGCCGGCGTGATGGGTCCGAACTATGAAACGCCGGCGGAGATCCGCATGCTGGAGCGACTCGGCGCCGACGCCGTCGGCATGTCGACGGTGCTCGAGGTCATCGCCGGGCGGGCCCGTGGGATGCGCTGCCTCGGCATCTCGGTCATCACCAACCACGCGAGCGGCATCAGCCTCATGCGGCTTTCGCATGACGAGGTGATGCAGGCCGCACGCGCAGCGGGGGATTGCCTGGAGCAATTGCTCACCGGAATTGTGGCCGCGCCCATCGCCGATGCGTGATTGCCCGCCGCCCCCTATGATCGGCGAGCGGCGACGGTATGATTCAGCGGTCCGTGTCCGCCGCCGAGTGCGGGAGCGGCGAGCATGGCGCGGTGGACGTAGTCGAGACCGTCCGCGACCGCGGATTCGAGATCGCGGCCCAGCGCCAGGCCCGCGGTGATCGCCGCCGAGAGAGTGCAGCCGGTGCCATGGGTGGAGGTGGTGGCCACTCGCGGATGGGTGAAGCGGCGGGTGGCCCGAGCGGTGATCAGCACATCCGTCATCACTTCCGAGTCGAGATGCCCGCCCTTCACGAGCGCCGCCGCAGCGCCGAGCTCGATCAGCCGGTGACCCGCCCGCTCCATCTGGGCAGGGTCGCGAACTTCGAGGCCCGTCAGGATCGCCGCCTCATCGAGATTCGGGGTGACGAGTGCCGAGAGCGGAAGGAGAGACTCTCGGACGATCGACTCTGCGGCGGTATCGAGGAGCCGGTCGCCTGAGGTGGCGACCATGACGGGATCGCAGACGTAGGCGCGCCACTGGTGGTCGCGGATCGCATCGGCGATCTGGCGCACCAGCGCCGCGGTGGCGAGCATTCCGGTCTTCACCGCGGCTGGCGGCAGATCCTCGGCAATCGCGTCCAGCTGGGCGGCGACCATACTGTCGGGCACCGTATGCACAGCTCGAACGCCGCGGGTATTCTGCGCGGTTAGCGCGACGATGACACTGGTACCGAACACCCCAAACTGATGAAACGTCTTGAGGTCGGCCTGGATGCCGGCTCCGCCACCCGAGTCCGACCCGGCGATCGTGAGCGCAATCTTCATGGTGAAAGCGTGGTGGGCGTGTCGCTGATCAGCACCATCCGGGACCTCCATCGGCGCCGCGCCCGGGAGCGCCGCGCCCTTACGCTCGTCGAGGGAGTCCGGCTGCTGGAAGAGGCGCTCTCGGCCGGAATCGGGGTGCAGGGGGCCGTCACTTCGACGGCGCTGGAAGGTACACCACGCGGGACGGCGCTCAAGCGCCGGCTGGCGCTGGCCGGCGTGCCGATGGAGGTGGTCGAGGACGACCTGCTCGCGCAACTCGCGGAGACCGAGCAGCCGCAGGGTGTCGTGGCCGTCGTGGAGCCGCGAGTCTGGAGCCTCGATGCCATCACTCCGGGTGAACGTGGTGTTGTGCTGGTACTCGACGGTGTACAGGATCCCGGCAATGTCGGCGCGCTCGCGCGCACTGCGCTCGGACTCGGTGCGTCGGGCCTCGTGGCCCTGCCGGGAACGGCGGACCTCCACAATCCGAAGGCCTTGCGCGGGAGCATGGGGGCGCTCTTCCGGCTGCCCTCGGTACCGGCCACGACGGAGAACTTCATTGGGTGGGCCCGCGGCTCTGGCCTCTCGCTCTGGACGACTGCCTCCGACGGAACTCCCGTGGATCGCGCCCGGCGTGACGGGCCGATCGCGCTGATTCTCGGCAACGAAGGCGCGGGTGTTCGGCCGGAACTGACCGCCGCGGCGAGCCAATCGGTGGCTGTGCCACTGGCGGAAGGGGTGGAGTCGCTGAATGTGGCGGTAGCGGCGGGGATCATCCTCTATGAGGTGACGCGTGACCGTTGAGCTGTTTGTGGTTCTGGCTGCCGCTCTGGTGGGCGCCCTCATCGGCAGCTTTCTGAACGTCTGCATCCTGCGCTGGCCCGCCGAACAGTCGGTGGTGAGTCCGCGTTCCCGCTGCCCGGGTTGCGGTGAGTTGATCGCCTGGTACGACAACATCCCGATCTTCTCATGGGTCGTGCTACTGCGCGGCCGGTGCCGCCGCTGCCAGACGCCGATCTCTATTCAGTATCCGCTGGTGGAGCTTGCGAACGCGCTGATCTGGGGGTTCCTCGCCTGGCGGGACGGACCAACCCTGACATTCCTCGCCGGCGCAATCTTCTTCAGCATCCTGCTCGGCATCACCATGACCGATGCCCGTGAGTACATCATTCCCGATGAATTCAGTCTCGGCGGGCTCGTCATCGGCATTCTCTTCAGCCTCCCTGGCGGTTTCCCGACGATCAGCCAGGCGCTCATCGGTGCAGCCGCGGGCTTTGGCCTGCTCTGGGTGGTCGGGGTCCTCGGCACGCGGATCTTCAAGGAGGAGGCAATGGGCGGTGGTGACATAAAGATGATGGCCATGGTCGGGGCCTTCGTCGGCTGGCAGGGGGTACTGCTCACGATCTTTCTAGGTGCCCTGATCGGAACCCTGGTCTTCGTCCCGCTCTCACTGATGGGCAGAAAGCGCCTGGTGCCCTTCGGCGTCTTCCTCAGTCTCGGCGCCGCCGCCACCTGGCTCGCCGGCCCGGCGGTTTTCGCATGGTACCGCAACTTCGTCCTGCAGTCATGACCCGCGGTACGATCGCGCTGCTCACGACGATGTGCCTGGTGCCCGCGTGCCGCGGCCGCCCTCCGGCCAGCGCGGTCGACGCTACCACGCAGCTGGTCGATAGCCTGGTCCCCGCCGTCGAGAAGGCGGTCGGCCTCAAGTTCCGCACCCGACCCCATTCCGCGGTCCGCAGTCGCGAGCAGGTGCGCGCCTATGTGCTGCACAAGCTCGATCAGGAGCTGCCCAGCGAAAAGGCGCGCGGCCTGCAGGCCAGCTATCGTCTGCTTGGACTGCTCCCCGATTCCCTCGACCTGCGCACCCTGCTCCTCGACCTCTTCACCGAACAGATCGTCGGCTACTACGAACCCGATTCCACCATGCTCTTCGTCGTCGCCAACGCCGACCCCACGGTGCTGCGTGCGGTGGTGGCGCACGAGCTGGTCCACGCCCTGCAGCACCAGTATCTCCCGCTCGACTCTATCATGCGGCAGACCGGCGACAACGACCGGCTCGCCGCCGCGCAATCCATCCTCGAGGGGCAGGCGACGCTCGGCGGCCTGCAGGTCATGGTCCCCGACCAGAACCTCTGGGCGATGCCGGAATTCTGGGAGACTTACCGCGAGCAGTTCCGCACCCAGCAGCGGACCATGCCGGTCTTCAACAAGGCTCCGCGGATCCTGCGCGAGAGCATCATCTTCCCCTACCTGGCGGGGGCCGACTTCCTGCGCTGGTGGGCCGGCTCCGAGCATCGCGATACGCTGCCTTTCGGGGCGAGGATGCCCGTATCGACCGAGCAGATCCTGCATCCGGAACGCTACGGGCGCGGGGACCAGCCCATCACACTCCGATTCGCAGCGGCGGAGCCGCGGGTTCTGTATGAGGATGTGATGGGGGAGTTCGACATGCGGATCCTGGCGGCCGACCTCGCCGGCGCCGCGACCAACACGGAAATCCAGACCCCCCTCGCGCTCGGCTGGGGCGGGGATCGGTTCCGGGTCTACGAGACTCCGGGCGGGCCAGCAATGGTCTGGTACATCGCCTGGGACGATTCGACCTCGCGGAACCGCTTCCAGGCCGGCACGGGGCAGCGGCTGGAGTCCCGCCGCCGCCTCGGGTACCGGCTGGAGCTGACCGCGCCAACAATCGACAAGCACCCGGGAACCCGCATCGTGATCGCCCCCGAGGACTGGCTTGGGTGGCGGCAGATCACCGGCATCCAGGTGGTACACTGATCAGTGGAGCGCGGGTCGGCCGCTGTCGCCGGCCCGTTCGGCCAGCACGGCCGCCATTGCGCGGGCCGAGCTGGATGCGACTTCGAGGACGGTACTCACGAAGTCGAGGCCGAGGCGAAGTTCGTCCTCTGTGAGTCCGCGGGCGGTGCGCATCGCCGCGTAAGGCCCGCGGGCCACAGCATCGGCGAGGGTGTCCGCCACTCGGATCGCGATGGCGTCGCGATCGTCATCGGCGGCGGGGGGGAGTGCGTCAAAGGGCTTCACGACATGGGCTCCAGGCTGAGGGTCGATACAGCCTAGCGCAGGAGCGTCACCGCTACATCAACCCCGCGACGCAGACCGGCGCAATAAGACGCCTTCGGCCGGCCTTCCGGTGACCGCAACTGAACCAGCCCGGTGCAGCCAGCCCAGCCCCTCGCGTCTATTGTAGGGGAGCTCATTGCTCGCCCTCTGGTTGCCGCTCCCGCTTCGGGAGTGCAGGGTCTCCGGAGCAGCCAATACCAAGGAAGCAGACCCACCCCTCCTCGCGCCCCCATCCTGACTTGCCTAAGTGGTGTAACCCCTCTACTTTGCGGGGCTTATGTTCGACGAGCTGTCCGCTAAACTCACCGCCGCGCTCTCCAAGCTTACGGGGCGCGGCGTTCTTACCGAGGATGCGGTCAAGGATGGCCTCCGAGAAATCCGGCGTGTGCTGCTGGAAGCGGACGTCAGCTTTGACCTGACCCGCGAGTTTCTCGAACGCG
>JBDTTN010000049.1:0-10709 GCA_039930625.1 Gemmatimonadota bacterium
TGAAGCCCTCGCGCACATACGCGGCGGCGGCGCCGGAAGACGTCGCGATGACCGAAACGAGGGAAGCGCCGATGGCATAGCGCAGGTCAACGCCGAGGAGCACTGTGAGCATCGGAATGATCACGATCCCGCCGCCTAACCCGGTCAGCGCCCCCAGGAGTCCGGCACCGAGCGACCCGGCGGCGACGAGGAGGGAGAATCCGAGCGTGTTCACCCGAGCGGCTCGAATCGGGCCGAGAAGTGGCGGAGGAACGGGGCCTGCTCGGAAAACCGGTAGCCTCGTACGGCATCGCGGCGGGCGTGGACGTTGAGAATCGCCTCGACCACGTAGTCCACGTGACTCTGGGTGTACACCCGCCGCGGGATTGCGAGCCGCACCAGTTCCATGGAGGCGGGAGTCTCCGCGCCGGTGGCGGGGTCGCGCCGGCCGAACATCACCGTGCCGATTTCGACCGCCCGGATCCCGGCTTCGCGGTACAGCTCGACGACCAGCGCTTGCCCCGGGAGTTCAAGAGGCGGAATGTGCGGAAGCAGCGCCGCCGCGTCGATGTAGATCGCATGTCCTCCCGGCGGCTGCACAATGGGCACCCCCTGTTCCGAGATATGCCGTCCGAGATACGTCGTTGAGGTGATGCGATAGAGCAGGTAGTCCTCCGCGAGCGCCTCGTACAGCCCGACTGCGATCGCCTCCAGGTCCCGGCCGGCGAGGCCGCCGTAGGTCGGAAATCCCTCGGTGAGGATCAGCAGGTTGCGCTCCTGCTGCGCCACCGCCGGATCGTTGCTCGCGATGAAGCCGCCGATGTTGACCATCCCGTCCTTCTTGGCGGACATCGTTGCCCCATCAGCCAGCGCGAACATTTCGCGGGCGATCTCGATCGGGGTCTTCGACGCATAGCCGGCTTCCCTGAGCTTGATGAAATACGCATTCTCAGCGTACCTGGCGGCGTCGATGTAGAGCGGAATGCCGTGACGCCGACAGATGGCCGAGACCGCTCTCACGTTGGCCATCGAGACCGGCTGGCCTCCACCGGAGTTGTTGGTCACGGTGAGCATGCAAAGCGGAATCCTGTCGCGCCCGACCTCGGCGATGAGCCGCTCCAGCGCGGCGACATCCATGTTCCCCTTGAACGGATGGATCGTCTGCGGTTCGCGGCCTTCCGGAATGACCAGGTCGACCGCGCGGGCGCCGGTATGCTCGATATTGGCGCGCGTGGTGTCGAAGTGCGTGTTGCTCGGCACCACGTCGCCCGCCTTACACATGACCGAGAACAGGATCCGTTCCGCCGCGCGGCCCTGGTGGGTCGGGAAGACGTACTTGAAGCCGAAGATGTCGTGAATCGCCTTTTCGAACCGGTAGAATGAGGGGCTCCCGGCGTAGGACTCGTCGCCGCGCATGATGGAGGCCCACTGGTTGCTGCTCATCGCCGACGTTCCGCTGTCCGTCAGCAGATCAATCAGCACGTCCTCCGATCGCAGCAGGAAGACGTTGTATCCCGCCTCGCGGAGCCTCGCTTCCCGCTCGTCGCGGGTCGTGAGATGGATGGGCTCGACGGACTTGATGCGGAACGGCTCGATGATGGTTTTCATGGGCTCCAATATGCCCTGAAACCCCGGTCGGCTCCATATTCCCGGGATGTCCAGCACTTCCGGGGAACCGATCGTGGTCATCGGCGCCGGTGCGGCCGGCCTCATGGCAGCCATCCATGCCAGCGCCGCCGGGCGCCGAGTCCTGTTGCTGGAGCGAACCGCGGAGGGCGGGCGAAAGATCCTGATCAGTGGGGGCGGGCGCTGCAACGTCCTGCCCTCTGCCCTTCAGCCAGGCCGCTTCGTGAGCGACTCCTCCGCCAATCTCCTCAGGCGCCTGCTGCTGGCCTGGCCGCTGGAGGAGCAGCGGAGCTTCTTCGAGCAGACCGTCGGGATTCCGCTGCAACTCGAAACCGAAACCGGAAAGCTCTTTCCGGCTTCCAATCGTGCGCGGGACGTGCGGGATGGTCTGGTCGATCTGGCCCGACAGCGCGGCGTTGAGCTGCGGAGCGGTGCGCACGTGGTGGATGTCACTCCCGATGCATCACGTTGGCGTATCACGCTGCACGACGGGGAGTCGATGGTCGCCACGTCGGTGATCGTCGCCACCGGCGGCCTCTCCGTACCCGCCACCGGCAGTGACGGCATGGGCTTCGAAATCGCGAAGCGAACCGGCCACATCGTCCACGATACCTATCCCGCACTCACGCCGCTCACTGCCAACCCAGCAGTCCATGCGGCCCTCGCGGGGATCTCCCTCGACGTCACTCTCGAGGCTCCCGGGAGCGGCCGAGCAGGCTCGGCATCGGGCGGCTTCCTTTTCACTCACCGCGGCTACAGCGGCCCGGCTGTCCTCGACCTCTCCCACCTGGCTGTGCGCAGCCGCGAGGCCGGGGCAGCGCGACAGCAGCTCCGGGTGCGATGGACCTCCCTCACAGAGGCCGATTGGGAGAAGCGCCTCACCGAGAGAAGCCCGCAGGCCGTGCTCACCGTGTTGCGTGAGGCGCTCCCCGCTCGGCTGGCCGAATGGCTCCTGGCGGACGCGGCGGTCGAAGCATCACGACAGCTGGCGCAGCTCCGGCGCGAGGACCGGCGCCTGCTGATCGAACGCCTGGTTCGTTACCCGCTGCCATGGACCGGGGACGAAGGCTACAAGAAGGCTGAAGTGACCGGTGGCGGCATCGCGCTGGATCAGATCCAGCCGGCGACTCTCGAGAGCCGCCGGCATCCGGGATTGTTCTTCTGCGGGGAGGTGCTGGACGCCTTCGGCCCGATCGGCGGGCACAACTTCGCGTGGGCCTGGGCGACCGGGCGGGCCGCGGGTCTGGGCACCGCAAGAAGATAGGGGCGGGCTCTGTGCCCGCCCCCCGAAACTGTGCCAACAACTTTGTTAGCCGCCGAACGAAAAGCCGAGAGTGATCGGAATGAAGTTGGTGCTGCCACCGCTGGTCTGAATGCTGAGATATCGAGTCTCGAGGAACACGTGGCCGTCGGAGCCGGCCTTGAGCTTGATGCCGCCGCCGCCACCGAACGTGAACTTGGTCTCGGAAAAGCCGAGGACCTTCCCATTGAACACGCCGGCGCTGCCGATGACATATGGCTTCACCCCGCCGGAGGTCTGGAAATCGTAGCTGATGCTGCCCAGGCCGCCGGAGAGCTTGAACTTCTCACTCGTGGCGCCCTTCAGCGAGTTCTGGCCATAAAACGCCTCACCACGGAACCCGAGGCCCGACGGCATGGCGTAGCCAATATGGCCGATGGCATGCCAGCCAGTCTTGGCTCCAGTCTTGAAGTCGCCAGTCGGGATGGTGACACCGCCACCGGCGCCGAACGTGAAGGACTGGGCCGATGCAACGGTAGTGCCCAAGACCAGTGCGGCACTCGCCGCGACTGCGACCGCGATCATGCGCTTCATATCCACTCCTTGAAGAATTCGTTGCTGCTCGTGCCAACCGGCCGGGTGGCCGGGCGCCCGAGAAGACGAATCTACTCAGACACCGGTTTCAGAGGCCTCCGAACGAGAATCCCGCGGTAAGGGGAAGGAACTGAGGCTTCGCGCCGTTGGTGTAAATGTTGACATAGCGAGCCTCGGTGAAGAAGGCGAAGCCCCTGCCGCCAAACGAAAATCCCGCTCCCGCGTCGAGGGCCGGGCTGGTCTCCACCAGGGTGCCGAAGCTCGGTCCGCTGGTGCGGGTGCGCATGTATCCCCCACCGCCGAACAGGTAGAAGCGGTTGGGTGTGCGCCGGGAGCCGAACTGGAAGACGAGGTTGGCGATGCCGCCGAGATATTCATGCCTGCCCGAGACGAAGCTGACTTCGCTGCGTCCGTACAGGCCGTCGAGGCGGAGGCCCAGCGAAGCGGACGCTGCGGGGAAATAGGTCAGGCTGGCATTGCCCACCCAGCCCATCTTGGCGACATCGGAATAGGCCCGCATCGGGACGATCACACCACCACCGAGCCCCAGGCGGACGCCTCCCTGAGCCGAGAGCGCAGGTGGGAGGGCGAGCAGGAATCCTGCGACCGCCAGGGCAGCACGTGTACGCATCTGAAGACCCCGAATTGGGTGAGGGTTTCCAGTAATACGGCGTCGGCTGGGATCTGTGCGGTAACGGAGGTCACCCCCGTTGGGTAATTCGGGTTACCCGGGGGCGACTGGCGGAACGTGGCAGGGGAAGGGTTGGTGGGACCGCTGATTACTCGACGAGCGCTACCAGCTTCTTCAGCGAGTCGAGCGGTGCCCTCGCCACCAGGGAGATGCGGTAGCCGCCCTCATCCAGCCAGCTCGCGACGCTCACACCGCCCGGGCCGGTGCCGTAGGCTGTTTCGCCGTTCTCCAGGGTCGGGTCGTCAATGGAACGGAGGCCGTCGCTGTCGGCTGGGATCCGCTGCTGGTCGAGCAGCAGTCTGCCACCGTCCGGCGTTCGGTAGACCATCCGGATCACATCGAGTCCCGACTGAGCACCAGGCACCGCCGCCGCCGGCCCGATTTCGATATGGTCGAGCCCCATGCCATCCATCGAGCGCAGCGGGCCGCCCAGGCGCCGGGCGGCCTCCGGCCGGCTGACCTCGCGAAACCTCGGAGAAACGGTGAGTGGAGCGGGGGGCGGATTCGTGCGTGGTGGGTCAGGGCTCACCGCCGGACGATTCGCCACCACCGAGGGCGGAGTGCCCGCCGGCGGGTCGTTCGTCAGCGCAGGTGAGCTCGATATGTGATCCGGGACCGTGGCGGCGGTCGTTGTCGGCGTCGACGCCGGATGATCGGTGGGCCGCGCCGAGTTGGTAGGCGCCGGGCTGGGGGTTCGAGGCTGTCCGCGCACCTCCTCCATCGTAGCTACGCGCATGCCCTCGCTGGGCTGCCGCAACCGACTTGCCCCGTAGCCAACCAGCAGCGCCATCAGCACTGCACCGATCCAGAGGAGTGTGGTCAGGTCCGGCATGACTCGGCGCGATGGCTCCGAGCCGGGAAGCATAACCAGCCCGCCGGGGGTGACGGTCGCCAGCGGACCGGCATCGATGGCAAGCTCGGGGAACCGTTCGTCGACCTCGGTAAAATTGTCCCGCCACTCCTCCAGCCGGCGCGCGCAGGCGCGGCATTCATCGACGTGGCGACGAATGCGCTGCAGGTCTGCAGAGGTCGCGGAGCCGTCGATCAGCTTCGCCAGGAGTCGGTCAGACAGGTGAAACATGGTGACCTGAATCTACTCTCCAGCGCCAGCCTCCGCCGCCGGAGCCCGGCTCAATGAACCCGGGGAATGATGGCGCGCAATGAGTCGTCCGGCAGATAGCCTGTAAGTGCAAGCAGGAAGCCATGTTGATCGATCCACCGGACGCTCTTGCTCCCCCGGTTGCCTCGCGCGAGGAGGGTATCGCCGGGGAGGAGCGCATCGGTTGTACGGGCGCGGCCGGCATCAGACTCGGGAGCCGCCCGTTGCTGGTCCAGCCAGAGTTCACGTCCCGGCGGATCCTCATAGACCACTCGGATGACCTCCTGATTGGGGTCGGCAGCAAGGAGCATGCTCCCTGGGACGACGAGCACCTTCACGGGCTCGAGCCCATCCACCAGACGGATGGAGCCGGCGAGAGTTCTCACCGCCTCCTCCATGTCCACCTGGCGGGTGTCGGCGCGAGCCAGCCCGGAGAAGCCGCGTGCGTCCTGGGCCTCGCTCGGGCGCCGGCTGAGTGCGGCATTGCCGGCGACTTCTGAGGACGCGACGCCGCCGGTGGCGGCCGGGGAAGTTGCCCGCTGAGGGGAAGCGACGCCGCCGGAGGGCGGCGGAGCGGCTGTCTTCTGTGAGGCGACCGGGGCCTCGGCGGTCGGCTCCGGCTTGGCCGCCGCGAGACCTGCCGTTGCCGGGGCTTCATCCCGCCGGACTGCCGGCGCCGCAGGCTGTTCCACGGCGGGCGGTGCAGCCGACTTGTCGGAGCGCTCCGCGAGCTCCCGCTCCTGCCCAGCCGGTGGAGCCTCCATGTCAGTGGGCCCGCGTGACACACTCCGGAGCGAGTAGCCGAGTCCGACGGCGAACAGCACGCTTGCAGCCCACGCGAGAGTCCGCAGGGGCAGGGGTCGCGGGGCGGCCTTCGCTGGACTGATTCCGGAGCTCGCGCCGGGCTGCCCCGCCACGGGCTTCATCGCCGGCGGCAGATCCACCGTGGCCACCAACCGGTTCGCCTCCGTCGCGAGTGCACGGGTTTCCTCCCACAGCGCGCGACATTCGGCACAGCCGGCCAGGTGCGCCTCGACGACACGCTGCTCGTCCGGCGTCAGTTCGTTGTCCAGCAGGGCGGCGAGCTGGCCTTCATCAAGATGCGACATGGCGATCCTTTTCCTTCGCGCGGTATACCTCGACCAGGCGCCGGCGGGCGCGCGACAGCGTGGTGCCGATCGCGCCCTTGGCGAGCCCGGTGGCCGCCGCGATTTCGTCGTAGTCAAAGCCTTCGGCCTTCAACAACAGAACTTCTCGGTCGACGTCGCGCATCTCGGCGAGCGCAGCACGAACGGTGCGGATCTGGTCGTTCCGCTCGTAATCGTCGTCGGCGCCAGGCGAGCTCGTCACCGATTCGCCCTTCAGCAGCTGCAGCCGGCGTCCCTGCCGCACGGCCCGGCGGCCGTCGTCCCGCACCAAATTGAGCGCGACGGCGAACAGCCACGGCCGGGGATTGTCCGGCGGCGCGGCCACGGCACGCGCGAAGGTCTCTTGCGCGAGATCTTCGGCCCGGTCCCGATCCCCCGTGCGGCGATAGAGCATCCGCACGAGGGATTCGTAGTACTGGGCGAAGAGTTGATCGATCGGTGTTCCGGTCATGCCTGTCCTGTGGTCGGTGGCCGGTCTCAGCCGCAGAGCACTACAGTTTGCTTCACCGGCGCCACAAAGCCACCCGTCAGCCGGCTTCCGTCAGGCATCGTCAGTTGGTAGCGTCCGCGGAGCGGGCCGGCCTCCGTCCCTGCATTGAACTCTACCCAGCCCCCAGTGGCGCCGACGCAGATGCCGCCGGCGGGACAGAGCACTCCTGCCGCCGCGTCCGCCCGGGACTCCCCGACCTGCCAGCGGGCACCGGAGACCGAGCCAATCGCGTGATAGACCGAAATCCGCAGCAGGGGATACCCGGTCGTCGAATCCCCGGGCGCGTCGGTCAGAAAGACCGAGGTCGCCGCACCGTCCCAGGGGGCGCAATCCGAGGTAGCCCAGGCACGGCTCCACTCGGTCCCCGGCGCGCTGCCCGCCTCAGCGGAACAGGCGCCGACTGCGATGATCAGTGCCACCAGCCTCATGACGTCACCCCCCGAAAGGCCCGCACGAATTCCTTGAGCTCCGAATCACTCAGCTTCTCCCGGCCACCCATTGCCACCTTGAGGCTGGCCCTGCGGCCCGCCACCAGCACGGTATCACCGACAGTGAGACTCGCGGCTAGCTCCGGGAGGGCGCGCGTCACCGCGAAGTAGGCCGCGCTGAACGGAGCGACCAGCAGTACCCGGAGGCTATCGCTCTGGTTGACATCCGTCCAGACGCCACCAGTCAACGAGAACAGCCGTCCGCCCGCCCGCTTCAGTTCGCCACTGCTCCCGCCGATCGCCTTGAATTTCTCGTCGGCGGCCGTCTCTGCCTCGGAGAGGGTGCTGGCCTGCGACATCCTGCCGCTCTCACGGGCCCGGTCGAATGCCACTTGGCCGGTCTGCGCCGCGGGGGCGGAGGCGGGGGCCATGTTCCGCGCCGGCATGGGCATCGATGGGTCGCGGCGTGTGGCCACGGCGCTCGGCTCCTGCACCAGATAGGAGGTGTACTCGGTGAGCACGCCATGACGGAGGCCCAGTTCGCGCACCTCGCGAATGAGATCGTCGCTGACGCCTTCGATGCGGATCTGCCGGGTGAGGTCGCCGATCCTCCGCGAGGCCCAGAGCTTCGGGATGAACTCGTTGCCGCTCGCCACGGCGGGGAAGCTTGCCTCGGTCGTGAACCGTTCGCGCCGGCCGTTGCGCTCACCTTCGATCACGACCGGACCCCGACCTTCGCCGTGATACCGCGTGAAGATCACCAGCTCCTCGCCGAAGAACAGGTCGGGCAGCTGCGCCGGTGACAGTTCGAGGAAGCGGACCGGACTCTCCACGATCCGCAGGTTCACGAGGGCCGGCCGGCGCAGCTTGCCGACCAGATTCCCGACCGCGACCTCCACACTCGCATCCGGCGCGACGTATTCGACTGAACCGCGGCCTTCCTTCGCCAGGCGCTCGAGCAGATAGGTATTCACGTCGTGGCCGACACCGATGGTGAACACCCGCGCCCGTCCGATGCGGCCGGCTGCCAGCGCCGCGATTCGATCGGGCTGCTGCTCTCCCACGGAGGGGACGCCGTCGGTGAGAAAGAGGATGATGGGAAGCCGCCCTTCGGCGACGCTTGCGCCGAGTACGGCGTCCAGCGCGCCGGAAATGTTGGTGCCGCCATCGGCCTCGAGGGCGTCGATGAACGTGCGGGCATCCCGCAGCGTCTCGGGGGTGACCGGCGCCCAGCCATCGCGGAAGTTTCGAACCCCGCTGCTGAACGCGACAAGCCGAAAGCGATCCTCGGGACGCAGCGTACCGATCGCCTGACGGAGCGCGGCCTTGGCCTGGTCGAGCTTCTGGCCGGACATCGAGCCGGACACATCCACCACGAACGACAGGTCTCGCGGCACCACCGGGCCTTCCTCATTCGCCGGTGGCGCGAGCAGCAGCATCGCATACCCGTCCTCGCCGCCAGGGGCGTTGGTCAGCACCGTTGTGCCGACCAGCCCGCGGCGCAGCGGGAGCAGGAGGTCGATGTCGCCGCCGTCGCGAGTATCGATGGTCAGCTCGAGGCGGCCTCCCTCCCGCCGCGAAGTCAGGGCATGCGAGGGGGAATAGGGGGTGCCATACCCTGCCTCGTCGGGGACAGTCAGCCGCCAGGTTCCTGACGAGCCTCCGCGGACGCCCAGCGCGTAGCGAATGCGGAGGGCGTCGCCGCTCCGCTCCAGCAACTGGGTGTAGCGGAGGACCACCTTGCGGGTCTCGCCTGGCTGGATGGGAAAAACCTGCGCCCGCACCAGGCCATGACCCGCCAGGGTGAGCAGGGCTGGGTCGCGCTGGCGCCGGACAATCTCCTCGTAGATCCCGCGGGCCTGCTCCGCATTCATCATTTCGCCCTTCAGCTCCTGCTCACCCATCCAGAGGGAGAAGTTCTGAAAGACGGCCTCGCCTGGGAGTGGGTAGAGGTAGCTGCCTTCGGCGAGGCCGCCGCCGTTGTTCCGGAAGCGCTCCTCGACTTCGACCCGGACGATGCGGCCTTCAATGGTAGTCCGGACCTCAGAGCCAACTCGGACGATGCTGGGGGCGGGCTGGCTGGGCACCCGTGGGGGTGCCACGTCGATCCAGCCCTGGGCCGCTGCGGGTGCGGCTGAAAGCGTGAGCGCGAGCGCGCCCAGTAGCGTGCGATGCATGGTCTGCCTCATTGGTGTTTCGGGTCGCGCGGGGGATGCGCAGGGGTAGGGGTATTGCACATGGGGCCAGGCGGCAGCGGGACAGGAGGCCTCGAGGCCGCTCTGCAGAGCTCGGCAACCAAAAAGGGTCGCCCGTACTCAGCGCATTGGTTTTATCATGGTGGGATGCCTACCGTCGATGTGGTGCGGACCTACCTCGAGATGACCTCGCCCGCGGACCTTGTGCGCGAGGGCGCCGCCGGGCCCGATGTGCGCCTGGAGCAGGTGCACGACTGTCCCTGGCACTTCTACCGCTACCTCTATGTGGAAGTGGGCCGGCAGTACCACTGGAGAGACCGGCTGGTCTGGGCCGAGGCTCAGTTCCGGGCTCACCTCGCGGGGCCGAGCACGATCTGGCTGCTTTCGGTGCGGGGCGCGCCGGCGGGATATTTCGAGCTGCGTCGGCAGGAGGATGCTTCGATCGAGATCGGCTATTTCGGGCTGCTACCGGAATTTGTCGGGCGGGGGCTCGGAAAATTCCTGCTGACCCGGGCGGTCGAGGAGGCCTGGGCGATGGGCCCCACACGGGTCTGGCTGCACACCTGCTCGCTGGACCACCCCGGGGCGCTGCCTAACTATTTGCGGCGGGGATTTCGGAAAGTGGGGGAGGAGACCTACCAGACTACCCTGCCGTAGCGCGCACTTCCTGGTCAGCGGTCCAGCGGTGGCAGGGCGGAGGGGCAGAGATCCGCCACCACGCAGGCCCCGCACTGCGGCCGCCGCGCGATGCAGACGGCGCGCCCGTGCAGGATGAGCAGGTGAGAGACGAGCGTCCAGTCTTCCCGGGGAACGAGCTCCATCAGGTCCTGCTCGATCTTCACCGGATCGGTGTGCCGGGTGAGCCGGAGCAGTCCCGCCAGCCGGGTCACGTGGGTATCCACCGTGACCCCTTCGTTGATCCCGAAGGCATTGCCGAGGACGACGTTCGCCGTCTTCCGACCGACGCCGGGAAGCGCGTGCAGTTCCGCCATCGTCCTGGGGACCTTGCCGCCGTGATCCGCCACCACGGTCTGCGCCATCGCGATCAGATTCTTCGCCTTGTTCCGGAAGAATCCGGTGGATTGGATCAGCCGCTCCACGTCGGCCTGCGCCGCGCGGGCGAGCTGCGCTGGGCCGGGGTACTTCGCGAACAGGGCCGGGGTGACCATGTTGACGCGGACGTCGGTGCACTGGGCGGAGAGGATGGTGGCGGCGAGCA
>JBDTTN010000050.1:0-10669 GCA_039930625.1 Gemmatimonadota bacterium
TTGGGGTTGACGATCAGCCGTGCAGCTTCCCGCTTGCTCGCCAGCGTCGTTGCGAACCGCCTTGAGGCGCTCAAGCCGAGTCTCGTACGCCAGGTCGGGTGGGGGCCGGCGCGTCCGCTCGAAGACCGGTATACTATCCGCCGGCGCGCGGACCCCTCGTGCGACAGTCTCCAACAACTCCGCACCCCGGCGGCGTAGCTGATCGGGGGAGAGCGCCTTCAGCTCGCGGAGCGCAGTTTCGTCCGCCGGCATCGCCTTGGCGATGGTGATCATCGCCTCATTCATCAGGACCCGAAACGGAGCGCGGTCGAGTTGACTGGCCGCCGCCTCCCGCCACGCGAACAGCTCGCGCAGCACCGCCAGTTGATGCCCGCGCAGCGTCTTCGCTCCTTTGAGCCGGAGATACGCCTCCTCCGGTGGGCCCGACTGATTCCAGCGAGTCGCCTCCAGCAGGGTGAATTCCTCCTCGGCCCAGTGCCAGCGACCAAGGGCCACCAGCTGCTCTTTCAGAATGTCACGCAGCGTGGCGAGGTCTCGGGTGTCGCCGGCCGCGTACTCGAGCATCCCTGGCGCGAGCGGACGCATCGACCAGTCGGCGCGCTGGAACTTCTTGTCTAGTGTGATACCGAGGTACTTCTCCAGGAGCGCGGCCAGGCCGATGCCAGGTTCGTTGAGCAGCTGTGCGGCGATGCGGGTATCGAAGAGTGTCGTGGCGGAGAAACCGTAGTCCCGGCTCAGGATCCGGAGATCGTAATCGGCGTCATGGAAGATCACTTCCACGGCGCGGTCCTGCAGGAGGCGCCCCAGCGCGCTCAGATCCGCCACCGCCAGCGGGTCCACCACCGCCGTAACCTCGCGCGTCGAAAGCTGCACCAGGTAGATCCGGTCCCGATACCGGTGAAAGCTGGCCGCCTCGGTATCCACCGCCAGGAGCGGGATCCCCGTGAGCGTGGCCATGAATTGATCGAAGCTTCCCTGTGACTCGAGATAGAGAATGTCTCGTCGCGAGGCGGATGCGCTATTCACGCGGGCTCACCAGCTCCAGCCCCGCGGCGAGCTCCACGAAAGCCTGGGAGGACGCGTCGTGGAACTCGGCGTCCGGTTCGGGTTGCTGGACGTAGTCGGTGGCGGGGTTCATGGGTGGCGTTTGGCGATCGGGGTTGAACGATTGCTGCGCGTCTGGCCATCACGCGTACAATCTAGTCGAGTTGTTCCGGCTCCTCTCGCGCGCTCCCCTGTTCACCGGGCTGCGGCGGCTGTACGCTCCTCACCGTGACCATTCCGCTGCTGGAATTTCTGACTGCCCCGCCGCCGCGGGTCGCGCTCGGCGACTTTCCCTCCCCTGCGGAGGAGCATCCGGGGCTGGCGGCCTCGCTCGGCCTGGAGCGGCTGGTCATCAAGCGCGACGATCTGAACGGCACGCCATTCGGCGGCAACAAGCTGCGGGCCCTGGAGTGGCTGTTGCCCGCGGCGAGCCCGGTGATTCTCACGATGGGCGGATACGGCTCGACCTGGTGCGCCGCACTCGCGGCCACTGCGGCGCGCCGAGGCCAGCGGTCTTACGCGGCCCTCTTCCCCCAGCCCTGGTCAGCCGCGGTGGCCGGCGTACTTACGACCACCCTCGCGTCCGGGCACGTCACCCTTGGCCCGTCGCGATGGGGCATGCCGCTGGCCATCGCGCGCGCCTGGCGCGGCGCGCGGCGGAGTGGCCCGGTCACCTGGATTCCTGCGGGTGGCGCGACGCCCCTCGCCATACTCGGCAGCGTCAATGCCGCCCTTGAGTTCGCGCGACAGATGGACGCTTCCGGCTCCCGGCCGGAAGCGATCGTGGTGCCGCTCGGCTCCGGCGGTACCGCTGCCGGCCTCCTCGTCGGCGCCTGGCTCGCCGGGTGGGATGTCGAGATCTGCGCGGTCAGGGTCACTGACCCCTGGTTCGCCCACCGCCGGCGGGTGCTCGCCCTTGTGAGGCGGACCCTGCGCCTGCTCCGCGCCCATGGCGCGGAGACGCCCCGCGGTCCGGCTCGCTTGCGTGTGCTGGGTGGGTATCTCGGTGATGGTTACGGGCATTCGACCCGTGATGCACTCCACGCCAGGTCGCTTGCGGCCACGAGCGGGATCTCGCTCGATCTCACCTACGGCGCCAAGGCGTTCGCCGCGCTCACGCCGCTCTCCGCTTCCTTCCGGCGCATTTGTTTCTGGCATACCTTTGATCAGCGGCTCGTCTCCAGACCTGGAGACGAGCCTCCCCTCCTGCGCGAAGCCCGCGCGTACGCGGAGTCGTTGTGGCCCCACCAGAAATCGACCTGACCGTCTATCCCGACGAGTGCGATGCCTACGGCCATCTGAACCAGGCTTCGTTCGCGGCACTCTTCGAGCGCGCGCGCTGGGAGATGCTCGCGCGGGGGCCGGGAATGGATTTCTTCACCCGTCAGGGTGCCTGGCCCGCGGTGCGGAAGTCAATCGTCGAGTATCACGCCCCAGCCTACCCGGGCGACGTGCTTCGATTCACCCAGGTGCTTGTGCATCTCGGCCGCACCAGCTTCACCCTGCGACAGACGGCGCGTCGCCTGCGAGACGACGCGCTCATGGCGACCGCCGAAATGGTCTTCGTGTGTGTTGATACGCACGGAGCCCCGGTACCTGTGCCGGAGGCGCTGCCACAGGTCATGGCCGACCGTCCGCTGTCCGGCAATCTCCGCCGGATCGCAGTCAACGGCGTCAATCTGGCTGTGGACGTGCGCGGCCAGGGACCCGCGATTCTCTTCATTCATGGATTCCCGCTCGATCACACGATCTGGGAGCACCAGCTTGCGCATCTCGATGGCTGGATGTGCATTGCGCCGGACCTGCGTGGCATGGGGCAGTCCGACGCACCCGATCTCGGCTACAGTATGGCGACCTACGCCGACGACCTACTCGCACTCTTGAATTCGCTCGGCGTAGAACGCGTTGTTCTTTGTGGGCTGTCGATGGGCGGGTACGTGGCATTCGAGATCGTACGCCGGGCGCGATCCCGAGTGCGGGGGCTCATCCTGATGGATACCCGCGCAGAGGCTGACTCGGCAGAGGCCCGGAAGGGCCGCGACGCCTCCGCCGCGCTGGCGCGGGAAGGGGGCGCGGTCGCCATCGCCGCGGCGATGCTCCCCCGGATGCTGGCCGGCGCGGCCGCGGTCGAGAATCCGGGGCTCGTCGAGCGGGTACGCCGGATGATGGAGGCCACTCCCGTCGCCGGGATGCTCGGGGCGATCGCAACGCTACGGGACCGGCCGGACAGCGCCGCACTCCTGCCGACGCTTACTGATCTGCCGTCGTTGGTCGTTGTCGGGGAAGAGGATCAGCTCACTCCGCCGGCGCTTTCTCAGGCAATGGCCGACCTGCTCCCGGGTTCCCGCCTGATCGTGGTGCCCGGCGCAGGCCACCTCACGCCGATGGAACGACCCGACACCACCACTAATGCAGTGGCCGACTTCCTGGCCGCGATCGGTCGTCCGAACTAGGCTGCAACTTTTTCGGGGATCCCGGCGTCTATACCTGTGAGCGGTGCACCGCCCACTTCGGTGGCATCACCGTTCGCGATACATCCTCCCCACAGCGCCCCGGAACCGCGGCCAGGCAGTACGGTTCCGGGGCGTCTCCCCCCTTAAGCCGGTCTTGGCGCCTCACCCAGACCCTATCGCCACGGTCTGTCAGGCCCCGCCTATCAGATGGTAGCTCCGATCAATCACTGAATGCCAAACGACCCTCCCGGCCAGGGCCGAGGAGGGTCGTGTAGTGTGTCGGGAACCGGGCAGCTGAATCGTGCCGGCTACTTCTTCGGTCGGCCGGGCGGCGTGTCCCCGTTGAAGATTTCCTTGTTCTTCTCGATGAAGGTCTGCTGATTCGCCGGTACGTCCTCTTCCGGGTAGATGGCATTGACGGGGCACTCGGGCTCGCACGCACCACAATCAATGCACTCGTCCGGGTGGATGTAGAGCTGGTCCTCGCCCTCGTAGATGCAATCCACTGGGCAGACATCCACGCAGGCGCGATCCTTGACGCCGATGCAGGCTTCAACGATCACATAGGTCATACCTCAGCTCCTTCAGGAATTCACCGGCGACGGCCGACCGTGACGACATCAAGACGAATCAGGGAGCCAAGTATTACGAGGCGCCGGGGCCCGGCGCAAGGGGGCCGATTATGTTGTCCAGATGCGACAGCGCCTGTTCATTGTTTCCTTGTTCGCGGGATTGGTGGCGCAACCGGTGCAATCGGCAGCTGCCCAGGCCTGTGAGGCCGGCCCGCTCGCCCTGGTGCTGTCCGGCGGCGGAGCGAAGGGCCTCGCACACATCGGAGTACTTCGAGTCCTCGATAGCCTCGGCATCCGGCCGGATATAGTTGTCGGCACCAGCATGGGATCGATCATCGGCGCCATGTACGCCAGTGGCTACTCCGGCCGTCAGATCGATTCGCTGACCCGCTCGCTCGCGCTCTCCGAACTCTTTCGTCGGTACGAACCCCGCGCCCCGCTGTCACTCGGTGCCCGCCAGCCGTTGGTGGTCTGGGAATCTGGCGAGGGCGGTTTCACGCTTCAGCGCGCAGCGGTTCGCGAGTCCGAGGTCAACGCGCTGATCGATGCGGCGATGCTGCGCGGCAATCTCCTCGCCCGGGGATTCTTCGACTCGCTGCCTATCCGGCTCCGGGTGCTTGCGACCGACCTGGCCAACCGGCGGGCGGTGGTGCTCGAAGGGGGGGATCTCGCCCAAGCGGTGCGGGCGAGCATGTCGATTCCACTGGTGTTCACCCCCGAACGCGTGGATGGCCGCTATCTCGGTGATGGCGCGCTGGTGGAGAACATCCCGGTGCGCACCGCACGGGCGCTCGGTGCTCGGCGGGTCATCGTCTCCGACGCCACTGAGCATCTGGTCGACTCGGTCAACCTCGCGAACCCGATGATCCTCGCCGATCAGGTGCTTGGATACCTCGTCAATCAGCCCAGTGAGTCACTCGGTACTTTGGATCGTTACGTTCGCCCGGACGTCGAGGGATACAAGAGCCTGAATTTTTCGCGGGACCGGGTCGCGCTCCTGATCGCTCACGGCTACGATGCGGCCCGCGCTTCGCTCGCCAACTATCCCTGCCCTTCCCTGGCTGTTTCGCGCCCCTTTCACGCCCCCGCGCGGCTCAGCCAAGTCGCGGTCTCCGGCGGGCGCCCCTCGGATCAGCAGTTCCTCCTCCGACTCCTCGGACTCGCCGGGCAGGATTCGCTCGATGTGCTCGCCGTGCGTACCGGGTTCCACATCCTCGGCGGCTACGATGAATTCCGCAGCGTCTGGCTCCACCCCTCCGGGAACCAGGACAGCATCGCGCTCGACCTCGAGGTGCATCCTGGACCACGCCGGCTTGTCGCACTCGGTCTGGCGTACGACAATGACCTCGGTGGCCGCATGTGGGGCGGCGCGGTCGATCGTGCGCTGCTCGATCAGCGTCTGGAGGGTTCGGTCTCCACCTCGCTCGGGGAATTGCGGCAGGATCTGGACATCGGACTCCGGGCGGCGACAATCGGAAATCGGCGCCTGCGGCCTGCGATCACCGCCCAACTGGTCCGGGAGCAGATTCGCCAGTTCGATAAGGAGGGGGTGCAGCTCAAGCCCGTGCGGGTCCGCGAAGCCCTCGGCTTCGCCGGCGTGGAACAGGGTCTGGGATCGCGCTGGCGACTCACCGGAGGATTCCGATTCCACACCTGGAGCGACCCGCTGACAGACAGTCGTTCCGCTGTCGGAGGTGTGCTCCAACTCTCCTCCGGTGCGACACGAGCCGCCCAATCCCTTGAGGCCGAGGCTGTGCTCACCGATCGATACCGTCTGTTTAGCGTTGGGGCCTCGACCCGGATTCGGGTGTCGCCGAGAGTCGCACTCATTCCTTCGGTGCGCTTTGGTTGGGGATCCCACCTGCCGACCCCTACCACATTCATACTCGGTGGATACGAAGGCTTTCCCGGACTGCACATCGGGGAGTTCCGGGGGGATCGTGAGGTCTATTCGGGGCTGGCCGCGACGTGGGCCGTTGCCGGCCCGCTCGCAATCCGGCTTGAGACTGCGGCGGGACGGACTGCGGTGGGCGGACCGGCATGGCCTCGCGGCCGGTGGGAGCTGGGTGCGCGAGCCGGGCTGACCGCAGATACCCCGATCGGTTCGATCCGGGTGGAGTACGGCCGCGCCCGAGGCGGGCGCGACGCGATGTTCGTCCGGTTGGGAGAGTGGTTCTAGCCTCCCAGCACGTCCTTCTTGAACCCGTCGCCGGGGCCGGGCTTCGGCCCGATCCAGCAGCGGAGCAGCGCATCCGCGAAGGCCTTCCCCGCGATCACCCCCCGCTCCGTCCCGGCGATCTCGATTTTGGTTCCGGTCTCGGGCAGGTAGGTGATGACCAGACTCTCTCCATCCTTGATATCGACCATCATCCCGCACAGGTCGGTGAATTGCTGCTTGAGCTCGGCCGACGCTGCTGGCGTGTTATCCTCGAGGCCGTCATTCCACGCCCCGCAGATCTTGCTCTTGGTCCCGTGGCCGGAGATGAAATGCATCAGCATCTGCCGCGGCGCATCCGCGTCCAGGATCTCCTGCGGATTGGAGGACTTGGCGGAGAGATAGAGTCCGGCCACATACACTTTGATAATGAACTTCTTGCGCAGCGCCATACCGTTCAGATGAAGTGTCTTGCCTTCTATATCGATCGTCTCGGTCATGGTCACACCATTCTTGGTGCGACCCGTATCGGCCGGCGAAGGGAGCGGCGCGGCGGCGAGTAAGCTGGCGAGCAGGAGCAGCATTGTTGACCTCAGCAGGCGGGTGGAGGACTGGCGCGTCCACCGGTGAAGTTGGGGTAGGGCCGGACCGCGCGCAACTCTAGCTCAGGGCCCCGTCAGGAGGACTGCGCCCGGGACTAGAGTCAGCTTTGCCCCGGAAGGGACTTGCACGTAAAGATCCCGGCCGCTGGCGGTGAGCGCCGGGTATTGTCGACCGATGTCCGCCAGCAGTGGCGCCAGGAAAGTCTCGGGAATTGGGACCCCCTGCACAGCAATAGTGAGAAGGTGAAAGCGGACCGCCTCCCGCCCCGCAGCCGCCAGTTCAATCCTTGCCTCGAGCTTGGTATCTGGAGGGAGGAGTAGTACAAGCTGCGACAACGCCTGCCGCGCTTCTGCAGGTAGGTCAGCGATGCGGCCGGCGATCCGAATCAGCGCACTATCGATCTCCACAGTGAAGGCAAAATCCGGCGGCAGGTTGCGGGCGCCGAGACGAGCCAGGAGGTAGGCCGCGAAATCGCCCCCATCCACCCTCGCCTGCGACAGTTGGCGTTCGACAAAGACGGAATCCACGAGTGCCGAGGCGCGGAAGACGCCCTCCGGTGCGATGCGCTGCGGAACCGCGGCGCTGTCGCTCTGCGCGGTGGCCGCGCCGGCGTTCAGCGTCGCGCCCAATAGGACAACGGGAATCCAGCGTGTCAGCATATCGGGAACCAGAGTTGCGCCGCATATTGTGGACGAACGCCAGCGGTCATCGCCGCACCAGATCCAATCTCGCGGGGGACTTCATGGAATGGAACATCATCGCGGTGAATTTTCTCTACGCGGCCCTGGGCGTCGTTCTCATGTTTGTCGCCTACCGGGTGATTGACCGACTCACGCCGGAGGTGAATTTCGCCGACGAGCTGCGGAAGGGGAACATCGCCGTGGCCATTTTCATCGCGGCGATCTTCCTTGCCGTCGCTATCATCATCGGCGGCTCCCTCAACTGATGCGTCGAGATCTCCTCCCTGCAGGTCACGCGCGGGGCGCGGTCACCGCCACCCTGCTCCTCCTGCTGCTGGGCACCGGCCTGGTGGGCAAAGCGGCGGCGCAGCGGCCGACCGAACGCTACGACCAGACGTTCCGCAAGTACAGCAAGCGCTACTTTGGCGTGGGGTTCGACTGGCGGGTGTTCAAGGCCCAGGGCCTGACTGAGAGCAACCTGAATCCGGCCGCCACGAGCTGGGTCGGCGCCAAAGGCATCATGCAGCTGATGCCATCGACCTTCCTCGAGATTCAGACCAAGAATCCCGACTGGACCTCGATCGACGACGTCGAATGGAACATCGCGGCCGGCATCTCCTACAACCGCCGACTGTGGCGCCTCTGGAAGGACTCCGTCGACACCGAGGATCATCGCTACTTCATGTTCGGCAGTTACAACGCGGGCCGGATTCCCATACTGCGGGCGCAGGGAGTTGCCCGCCAGAAACTCCTCGATCCCCGCTATTGGGCCAGCATCGAGGTCGTGGCGCCCGAGGTCAGAGGCTGGAGGCAGTCGGAGACCATCAGCTACGTGCGGAGAATCCGGGAGAATCTCGAGCGGCTGGATGATCGGGGGAGGGTTATTCGTCCAGCTCGTACGCCTTGAGCAGCCACCGCTTCAGGAATTCATCGATCTCCCCGAGAGTCGAGATGCCGATCTTGTGGGTAATACGATCCTTCTTCTGAAATCCTCCCGTTTCGACCAGCCTCCCCTTCCCCTTCAGTCCACCCAGGGCCAGCCCGAAATCAATTCTGGTGCGAGTTGCCGGCTTGATCTGCGCGATCACGTGCCGCCGGTACACCGGCACGATGGTCTGGCCGGGACAGAGGCGGATATCGCTGCCCAGGGAAAAGGCCAGCTCCTCGAGCGCGTCGTGAATCGGACGGAGCCCCGCCCTCGGCCCGGCGTACATCGCATCGACGTACCCCGGTGCCGCCTTCAGGTAGCGCGCGATCTCCTTCGCCCCGCCCCCCATGTGCGCGATCGCTGGATGCACCGCATAGCGGAGCGTGCCCTTCACAGCAGCCCGCTGAGCGGGGTCGCATAGCTCTCGGAGCGAGGCTCCGGTTCGCCATAGCGGCCCTCATGGGCATGCTGGCGATTCCACTCTTCACGCAGGCAGTACGGGTCGAGGCCATGCGGACGATCGACAGCAAGTACGCCGTCCAGATGGTCGATCTCATGCTGCAGCAGCTCCGCCCGATCACCCTCGAGTTCCACTGTATGCCACTCGGACTTCAGGTCCTGATACCGCACCTTGATCCGGTGCGCCCGGGAAACCCGCACCAGCAGGGCTGGAAAGGAGAAGCAGTCATCCCAGACCGTGAAGTCTTCGTTGCCGACGTCTACGATTTCCGGATTGATCAGCGGCCAGGGCTTGTCCATTTCGACGTACGCGATCCGCACCGGCGCCCCGATCTGGGGAGCGGAGATGCCTCGGCCGTGACCGAAGCGCGACTGGAAGTCGCGCAGGGTCTCCCGCAAGTCGTCAATGATCACTCGGACCGCCGTGGATCCCGGCTTGGCGATCGGCTCGCAACGCGTGCGGAGCACCGGGTCGCCCAGCATTCGGATACGGTGGATGGTCATGTCGTCGTCCAGTCAGGGTGAACAATGCCTTCACCGCCCCCAATGTTGTATTTGGACCACAGGATCACAATAGCCGGCGCCCTGAGCATCTGGGCTGTAATCTAGGACACCTCCATGACGAAGTATGCAATAAGACTACTAACAACCGAAACCAGAAAACCCGCTACCACAGTCCTTAGGATCGGCGGCTGCGCTGGTGTTCCGGCGCACAAGTCTTTCATTAACAATCAGATGGGTGTTCTCTCCAATGATTTGGTTTTTAGTTGACAAATCCCTGTGGCGCCCGTAGGATTACCTCCTCAATGGGAACCTCCATCGCTGAGCAACTCGCTGAACATCCGCTCCCTCCAGCCTACAAAGGGCCACGGGGTATGCTGTTGGTGGCGCTCAAGCGCTTCGGGTCGCTCACTGCGCGTGAGTTGTCGGAGCATCTGGGGCTTTCTTCCAATGCGATTCGTCATCACCTGAAGGAGCTCGAGGCTGAGGCGGTGATCGGCTACCGCCGGGAGCAGCGCGGGGTGGGTGCCCCTACGTACGCTTGGCACTTGAGTCCCGCCGGCGACGCCCTCTTTCCACAGCGATACAAGGAAGTGCTCACCGAATTACTCGACCGGGTGATGGAGCAGACCGGACGGGAGGCGGTGGTGGCCGCACTGGAGACTCGCTTCGCGGGAATGGCCAGGAAGCTCCAGGGTGAACTCGCCGACGCGTCGCCGGAGCGCCGCATGGATGTGGTGATTCGGGCGCTGGTGGAGGGTGGCTTCATGGCGGAGTGGCAGGTGGGCGAGGGTGAGGGTGGATTCCGCCTGACCGAGCACCATTGCGCCATCCGGGCGGTGGCGGAACGCTTCCCCGAGATCTGCGCGGCGGAGATCCGTTTTCTTGAAGCGGTGCTGTTGGCGGCCGTCCATCGCGAGAGCCACATGCTGGATGGGTGTACGGCCTGTGAATACCATGTGCGGTTCGCCACACCGGCGGACCAGACGCTTACGGTGTTGCAGGGGTCGGCTGGTCCGGCCCGCGAGGAGCGGTCATGAGCGCATCGACGGAGTCCGCGGTCGAATCCCTGGTCAACCGCGAGTACCAGTACGGATTCGTCACCGACATCGAGGCCGATTCGATTCCCCGCGGTCTCAGTGAGGATGTCGTCCGGGTCATCTCGGCCAAGAAGCAGGAGCCGGCCTGGATGCTGGATTGGCGACTCAAGGGCTACCGCCGCTGGCTGGAGATGAAGGAGCCGCATCACTGGGCCAACGTCACCTATCCGGCGA
>JBDTTN010000051.1:0-10453 GCA_039930625.1 Gemmatimonadota bacterium
GCGGCGCGATACACCGCCTGCTCGGCGCTGTACGCCACCCCGCCCCGTGGAACCGCAACGCCGAAGTTCGCCAGCAGCTCTTTGGCCTGATACTCGTGGATATCCATGGTCTGCCTTTAGCCAGTGGGCGTTAGCCGTTGGCTTTTCACGGTGAGGTGACTGCCCCGACGGGCGCGAAGTGGGATGGGGCCAGGGCTAACGGCTGACAGCCCGGCTCCGGACCGACTTATCCATTTCCACGACGTTCTGCGCCATGCGCGCGCTGGCCGCGTCGATCATCCGGCCGTCCAGCTGCGCCGCGCCCCTGCCTTCGCGGGCCGCCTGCTCCAGCGCCTCCAGGATCCGCCTGGCCTTGGAGACTTCGGCTTCAGGCGGAGTGAATACCTGGTTCGCCAGCTCGATCTGCGAGGGATGAATGGCCCACTTCCCCTCGATACCGAGCGCCGCGCCGCGCCGCGCGGCGAGCAGAAATCCTTCCGGATCCTTGAAGTCGCCAAAGGGTCCGTCGATCGGCCTGAGCCCGTAGGCGCGGCAGGCCACGATCATCCGGGTGAGCGAGGCGTGCCACTGGTCGCCGGGATAGTCAGGGTTGAGTCCCCCGATGTTCACGGTGCGCGCCCGCATGCTGGCGGCGTAGTCCGCCACGCCGAAATGCATCGCCTCGAGCCGCTTCGAACTGGTGGCAATCGCTTCCACATTGGCCATACCGAGCGCGGTCTCGATCAGCACATCAATGCCGATACGGTTCGGCAGCTTCTTCGCGATTTCGATCTGGGTCAGCAGTACGTCCGTCAGGTAGACATCCGCCGGCACGCCCACCTTGGGAACCAGCACGACATCGAGCTTGTCGCCCGCCTGCTCCACCACGTCCACCATGTCGCGGTAGTAGTAGTGGGTGTCGATCCCGTTGACCCGGACGCAGATGGTCTTGCCATGTCCGCGCCAGTCGTACTTGTGCAGCGCCTCGATGACGTTTGTCCTCGCCTGCTCCTTGTCCGCCGGCGCCACCGCATCTTCGAGATCGAGGAAGACGTAGTCGGCGGCGCAGGTCAGCGCCTTCTCGAACATCGCGGGGTTCGACCCCGGGACGGCCAGCTCACTCCGCTGCAGCCGAGGGCGGGCCGGCTCGTAGCGGGTGTGACTCATGCGACCCCAGCCGGCTTGGCGACCGGCTTCGCCGCGGCCTCGGCGGGCGCCGCGCCCTTCTTCGCCGGCAGGGGCGTCTGGGTCTCGATCCAGTACTGCTGGGCAGCGGCTACGCCAGAACCGAGCTTCACCTTGATACCAACGTCGTGCATCGCCAGCTCGGCGCCGCCGATGCCGGCCAGGAGCGTGATCTCGTTGAGGTCACCGAGGTGCCCGATGCGGAACAGCTTGCCGGCCACCTTATTCAAGCCGGCGCCGAGCGCAAAGTTGTAGCGGCGGTAGGCGACATCAATCACATCGGCACCGTTGAAGCCGGCCGGCACCATGATGGCGCTGACGGTATCCGAATACCACTTCGGCGCCTTGGCGCAGAGCGTGAGCCCCCAGGCCGACACCGCACGCCGGCAGCCCTCGGCCAGGCGATGATGCCGCGTAAAGACGTTCTCGAGCCCCTCTTCGAACAGCATGTTCACTGCTTCGCGCAACCCGTACAGCATCGGGATCGAAGGGGTGTAGGGGAAGTACCCGGTCGCGTTCGCCTTGAGCATATCGTCATAGCTCCAGTAGCAGCGCGACAGCTTCGCGGTCTTGCCCGCCTCGATGGCGCGTGGACCGGCAGCGACGATGCCGGCGCCTGCCGGCAGCATAAAGCCCTTCTGTGAACCGGTCACCGTGATATCGACCTTCCACTCGTCCATGCGGAAGTCGAGGCTGCCGAGCCCGCTGACGCTGTCCACGAAGAGCAGCGCGGGGTGCCTGGCAGCGTCCATCGCCTTGCGCACGGCGCCGATGTCGCTGGTCACGCCGGTCGCGGTCTCGTTATGCACGATGCAGACGGCCTTGTAGGCGTGCGCAGTATCCTTGCTCAGCAGCTCGTGGATCGTCTCCGGCGGCGCACCCTCGCCCCAATCGACGTCGACGGCAGTCACATCCAGACCCAGCCGCTGCATCATCTCGATCCAGAGGTGGCTGAACTGACCGTAACGGAACGAGAGCACTTTGTCGCCCGGCGAGAGCGTGTTGACGAGCGCCGATTCCCAGCCACCGGTCCCGGTGCCCGGGAAGACGATGACCTGGCCCTGCTCGGTCTTGAAGACCTTGCGCAGATCCCTGAGGAGCGGGCCGGCGAGATCGGGAAAGGACGATGAGCGATGGTCCTCCATCGGCACATGCATCGCGCGGAGAATGCGATCGGGTGTGTTCGTGGGACCGGGGACGAAAAGAAAGTTGCGGCCGGACATAGCACCATCCTCTACGCTGGAGACAACACAGGGCGAGAGCTCTGGACTCACGCGCGAATGCTTGCGGGCCACTGTATGTTCATACGCGGCGGCCGCACCTTCGACTTCCGGAACGCTTCATGACGATGCAACCACGACCCGCCGATGCGCGGGCACTGCTGACCGACCTGTACTGGGCGGCGGTCGCCGCCGCGGCGCCCGGACCTGCCCTCAGTTCAGCCCTCGCTGCACATCCCCCGGATCCCCGGAAGGCCGTACACATCATCGCCCTCGGAAAGGCCGCCGAACCGATGGCCGCCTCCGCGGTGCAGGTCCTGAAACTAGGTGGACGCGAGCCCGCTGGCGGCCTGCTCGTCGTTCCGGAACCGTCACCTTCGCCGCACCCCGCCTTGAGCGTCGCCGTTGGCGATCACCCGCAGCCCGGCGCCGGCTCGCTGGCGTCTGCGGCAGCGCTGGCGACCGCGGTAACCGCAGTGCGCCCACAAGACGAGGTCTGGGTACTCCTCTCCGGGGGCACGACCAGCCTCATCGGAGCACCCGTCGAGGGGCTCCGCTCTGCGGATCTGACCGAACTCTACCGCCTGCTGCTGGGATCCGGCCTCGATATAGCGGCCATGAATCGGATCCGCAAACGCTTCGCGCGGTGGGCGGGAGGGCGGCTCGCCGTGGCTCTGGCCCCGGCCCACGTGAAAAATTTCACAATCTCCGACGTCATCGGGGACGACTTGGGGTCGATCGGCTCAGGTCCCTGCGTTCCGGATTCGTGCTACGCGGCCGAGGTGCGTACGGCTCTGACCTCAGCCGGCCTGTGGGAACAGCTACCGCAGTCGCTTCGGGAGCACCTCGATGCAGTGCAGCGAGGGAAAGCGTCAGAGACCCCCAAGCCCGATAATCCCGCGTTCCACACAACCGAAACGATCCTCGTCGCCAGCAATCGACTGGCCCTCGAGGCTGCGTGCACCCGGGCTCGCGCGTTCGGTCTGGAGGCTCTCCTGCTCGACAGCGCCCTGGCTGGCGAAGCGGCACTGACAGGCCGCCAACTTGCGCAGCGACTTCTCGACTATGATGCCACAAATGTCGCGGGAGCGCAAGTCGGGGGGATGAATAAAAATGCAGTCCTGGTCTGGGGCGGGGAAACCACCGTCACCCTCTCGCCTGACGCCGGGCTGGGCGGCCGGTCGCAGGAGCTGGCACTGTCCGCCGCGCAGATTCTCGGCCGCGCGGGCCGGCCGGTCACCCTTCTCGCCGCAGGAACCGATGGCCGGGATGGGCCGACCGACGCAGCCGGCGGGTTCGCGGACTCCGGCACCTGGACGGCCATCCGGGACGCCGGTCGGGACCCCGAGCGGGACCTTTCCACCCACCATGGCTACGACGCGCTGACGGCCGGCGGAGCGATCTTCAAGACCGGCATGACGGGCACCAACGTCATGGACCTCGTGCTGGGCTACGTCCCCCGCGCCTGACTGGTGCGATCGATGCCGTCAGTCAGGGGCGGCCATCCTCATCAGGTGTGAAGTCGGGACCGAGAATTACGGTCACATCGACCAGGCGGAGCGAGTCCCTTCCCTCCCGAACCCTCCCGACTCCGAGCGCATCCAGCACTCGATCGGCCCGGACCTTCTCGCCGCGGCGCAGGATCACCCTGGTCGAGTCCACGCTCGAATCGGCATTGCCAAACAGCACCACGTCGAGCCCGTGCCTGCGCAGTCGCCGCGCCCCCAGACGGGCAAGGCCTGGCCGGCCACTGCCGTTGAGCACCTCAACGATGATTCGGTTATCGCCGGTGGGAATGTCGAAGGCGTGACCTTCCACCCGATCGCGGCGCAGCGATCGGGCGAGGAGAACAACGGCCACCATTGTGAGAAGAAGCCCGCCGGCGATCAGCCCGCGGCGCGCCCCAGCAGAGAGTTCCACAACCGCACCGTGGGCTCGGGGAGAGGCCAGCCGGAGGCCACTGCGTGCGCGAGGCGCGCCCGGGCGACCTCGCGCAACACGCCGCTCGGATCGTGGGAGAAGCGCCGGGCCATCGCATCGCGATCGGCCCGCAAATGCACCCGCCCGGGCTCGAGGAAATCGGCGCAGTAGAGGACCCGACCTACCATGTCCCACTCCGCGAGGCCGACGCTGTGATAGCGCACGGCATCGAGGACTCCACGATCGGTCTCACCGTCGGCTTTGGCTCTCGCCGCGCTCGCCGGGCCGTGCCTCAGCGAGGCGGGACCGGGAATCGACGGGGCCCAGCGCTCCAGCTCATCGGCGGGCGCATCCCGCAGCGCATCGTGGAGCCACACTGCGCGGAGCCAGCGGTTCCGTTCGCTGTCGGGCACGCCCATCTCCTCCGCCCACCGCGCCACCAGCCCGGCGACCCGCTCGATGTGGGCCAGCCGCTCGGGCGAGACCACAGACCAGACCGGCAGCGTCGGTCTGAGGCCCGATGGCGTGGGACGCGCTTCACCAATGACGTTCAACGGAACTCCGTACCGAGGATGTGATTGTCGAGCAATCGGGTGGACCCGATGCGACCCGCTACCGCGATGATTGTGCCACGGTCAATGTGCTCAACCGGGGCCAGATTCTCCGGATCCACGATGGCAATATAGTCGATCGTAACTGCTGGAAAGAGAAGGAATTGCTGCCGCAGCAGTCGGTCGATCAGAGCGGAATCTTCGATTCCGGAGTGCCAGGCTGCATCTGCAGCGCGGAGAGCCAGGTTGAGCGCCCGGGCCTGCTGTCGTTGGCTGTCATCGAGGTAGGCGTTGCGGCTGCTCAACGCCAATCCGTCGGATTCCCGCACAGTCGGAGTGGAAATGAACTCAACATGAAAATCCAGATCCCGAATCATCCGGCGAATCAGGGTGGCCTGCTGGATGTCCTTCTGCCCGAACACCGCTACGTCGGGTTCCACCAGGTGAAACAGTTTAGCCACAACCGTGAGTACGCCGGCGAAGTGACCGGGACGGACCGCGCCTTCCCATCGATCGGCGGTGGCACCGGGAACAACGCGAGTTTCAGATCCCGGGGGATAGATCACCTCCACACCCGGAGTGAACAGCGCCACGACCCCGCGACCGGCAGCCAGTGTTCGGTCGCGATCGAGATCGCGAGGGTAGCGGGAGTAGTCCTCGCCCGGTCCGAACTGGAGCGGGTTGACGAAGATGCTCATTACCACGGCCGCGGCCTGGCGCCGGGCCTCATCCACCAGGGCGAGATGGCCTTCGTGGAGCGCACCCATCGTGGGCACGAGGCCGACCCGGTCTCCCGCGCGCCGCCGCTCGGCGCGCCACGCGCGGAGAGCGGCGATGTCCCTGAATTCCTCCATCAGTCGAAGCTGTGTTCCCGCCCGGGGTATCGTCCCGTGCGCACGTCTTCGCTGTAGCGCCGTGCCGCCTCGCGGACGGTCACCGCCAGGTCGGCGTACTTCCGGAGGAACTTGGGTGCGAAGCCCTCGTTGAGTCCCAGCATGTCGTGAAGCACGAGCACCTGGCCGTCGCAGCCCGGCCCAGCGCCGATGCCGATGGTGGGTATGCCGACCGAGGCGCTCACATCCGCGGCGAGCTGGCATGGCACAAGTTCCAGCACCAGCGCGCAGGCGCCGGCATCCTCGACGAACTTCGCGTCCGAGCGGAGCCGGTCCGCCGCAGGGCGATCGCGCCCCTGCACCCGGTAGCCGCCGAGCTGGTGCACCGACTGGGGCGTGAGCCCGATGTGGCCCATCACCGGGATACCCACGTGCACCATCGCCTGGATGGTCTTGGCCATGTGTTCGCCACCCTCGAGTTTCACCCCATGCGCGCCCGTCTCCTTCATCACTCGGCCCGCATTCCGGATGGCCTCCTCCACCGTTACCTGGTAGGTGAGGAAAGGGAGGTCCACGAAGACCAGGGACTGGCGCGTCCCGCGCCGCACCGAGGCGGCGTGGTAGATCATCTGGTCGAGCGTCGCGCTCAGCGTGGTCTCGTGGCCGGCGAGCACCTGATTGAGCGAATCTCCCACCAGGAGAACGTCCACCACGCCATCGAGCAGCCGCGCGAAGAGCGCGTCGTAACAGGTGAGGACGGTGACCTTCCGGGCCGCGGCCTTCATCTCACGGAGATCGGGAATCGTCAGGGGCCGGATTTCGTCAGGCATTGCGTTAAGACTCCTCATCCTTCTTGATCGGCACCAGGGTATCCAGCTCCTCGATTTCCCGCTGCCACCAGGCGCGGTTGGGCAGCTCGGCGTGCGGGATTCGCAGGTCGGGATCGCGGAGCCGGCGAGTCCCGAACCGGACGATATCGAGGTCAAGTGTACGGGGGCCCCAGCGCCCCGCCCGGATGCGCCCATTCTCGTCCTCGATCTTGTGAAGCAGCTTGAGGAAGCGCCCCGGATCGAGCGATGTCTCGGCCAGCACCATCTGGTTGAGATACTTCCCCTGCCCTTCCGGCCCGACCGGATCAGTCTCTTCCACGGAGGAGGCCGCCAGGATCGTGGTCAGCGGGATCTTCGCGAGCGCCTCACGAGCGCGCTCCAGATAGGCGCTCCGGTCACCTTCGTTGCTGCCGAGTGCCACGTAGACGCGTTCGCGGGGGTTCATAGCTCGTGCGAAAAGTGGCGGGCAATCGTCTCGAGGCGCTCGGCGACGGCGGCCAGCTCGCGGATCGCGCGCTCCAGATCGGCGTGACTGCGCGCGGTCTCGGAGGCCCGACGCGCCGTACCATTGGCATCCTCGAGGGTGCGGGCCGAGACTTCCGCCACCCGGTCCATCTGGTCCCGCAGGCCCTGCACGGCATGCTCCTGGCGAGCGGCGGTCTCGGCGATGCGACGGGCGTGCTCGCCGGCGTCGAGTGTGCCGGTCACGATGTCCGCCAACGCCTGCGCGGCGTTTGCCGAGAGCTGCTCGACGCCCCGCACCGTGTCGGTTCCGCGGTCCATCTCCTCGGAGATCTGGGCCACCCGGCCCAGGATCGCTGCGACCAGCCCGCCCGCCTCACGCGAGGCCTGACCGCTCTGCGCCGCGAGCTGGCGCACCTCCTCAGCCACTACCGCGAAACCCCGGCCCTGCTGCCCGGCCCTGGCCGCTTCGATGGCAGCATTGAGCGCGATCAGATTGGTCAGATCGGCAATCTCCCGGATGGTTCCGATGAATCCGATCAGCCGGTTGGTAACCTGATAGAGGTCCCCCACCTGCCCGGACGTGGCATCCACGAACTGCTGCAGCTGCACCAGCCGGCCGATCGCCTCCTGGATCGCATCGCGATTCCGGGCCGCGGTTTCACTGGCGATCCCCGAGGCGCGCGCCGCCGCCGCACCATCCGCCGCCACCTCCCGCGCCTGACTCGCGAGCCCGGCAGTGGCCTCGCGTCCCTGCGCGACCAGCTGCTCCTGTTCCGCGGCGCCGGCACGGATGGCCTGCGCCGTCTGCGCCACCGCACTCGATGAGGCCCTGAGACTGTCCGCGGTCGCCGCGAGTGCCTTCACCTGGACGCCCACGCGCTCCACCGTTTCCGTCAGCGGCCGCCGCAGGTCCGCGATGTGGATCGCGGTGGCGAGCTGACTGGCGAAAGTGGCCGCCGCGGCGACCTCCTTCTTCCCGTAGGTGTGCGGCTTGTGATGATCGAGCTCGAAGGTACCGATGATCTCGTTGCCGAAGCGGAGTGGCAGCAGCATCATGCTGACCGCATCGAGAGTCGGAGCGAGCATCCGCTCGTCCTTGCGCGCATCTCCGATGACGACCGGCTCACCGATGCGAACCGCGGTTTCCCGGAGCTGGGGACTGTCGAAGGGTGGATCGCCCCGGTCCGGTCCGCCGATGACGCCACGATACAGCAGCGAGGCCACGCCGTCGGTGACGCGATAGATCCGGAAGTCACTCCAGTCGAGAACCCGGTTGGCCATCTCCTCGAGCTGAGTGAAGGCATCCATCAGCGAAACGTTGCTGGTGATCACCCGCTCGCGCGCATGAATCTTGTTCAGCTCTTCCGCGCCGATCGCCTCTTCCAGGATGCGGGTCGTCAGCATCCCCAGCACCCCGAGAACGGCCAGCACCGCCAGCCAACCCTCCATCGGCAGCGATCGGATCGCGGCGGCGGCGACCACCGCCCCGATGACCGTGAGCAGGTAGGAGAGGATCTCGTAGCGGAGGATCATGAGCCGCTCGTGCGGCTCGAGCTTGGCGCGTACCAGCAGCGTGAAGTACTGCAGCGCTCTGGTGAAGAAGAAATAGAATCCGGCCAGGGCCAGCGCCGGCGGCAGGAATTCGAGGGTCAGTCCCGCCGGCTCGATCTCGAGGTACACGGCGGCGTAGACGCCGTACGCGGCCAGGAAGCCGACAATCTCCCGCCCGGCATTGATCCACGCGGCGCGCAGGAGTTTCCGCAGCCAGAAGGCGTCGGCGATGAAGACGCCAAGACCGAGTGCGAAGACCACGATTCCCGGGCCGGTGGTGACCGCGCCCACCAGGGCCACGGTCCCGATCTGTGACAGCGAGGAGAACTTGGACAGCTGGATCTGTCCGCGGCGGAGCACCATCACTACCGCCACGAGGCCTACCGCCACCCATGGCTGCTCCAGCCAGCGGCGATCCAGAGCGAGTGCAGCGACCCCGACCAGGACACCACCCCACGCGACGATGCGCGCGTAATTCTCGAGCAGCCCGCGAGGGAGGCGCGTCATGGAGTTCGCTCCTGGTCCGCTGCATCCAGCGCGGCGCGAAGCTCCGCCAGCATCCGTCCGGCGGCCGCCGGGCCGTCGCGGCCGAGCCGTTCCACCAGGGCACTGCCGACGACCACACCGTCGGCAAGGTGGGCGACGCTCCGGGCTTGCTCGGGGGTGCTGATCCCGAAGCCGACCGCGAGCGGCAGCGGACTCGCCGCCCGCACCCGGGCGACGTACTCCTCGAGTCCGCCGGAGAGCTGAGTGCTGGCACCGGTGACACCGAGCCGCGCAACCAGATAGAGGAAGCCTTCCGCGCCGCGCACCACCTCAGCCAGGCGGGGCCCGGTCGTGGTCGGTGCGATCAGGCGGATCAGATCGAGCGGGCTGGCGCGGACCGCGTCCTCGACAGCCGAATCGCTTCCGGCGGGCAGATCGGTGAGGAGCAGACCTGCGATTCCGAGATCGGCGGCATCCCTGAGGAAACGATCGATACCGTAGCGGACGATCGGGTTCAGATAGCTGAACACCACGACCGGCCTGCTCAGCCGGGCCTCGGCGATCAGATCGAGTGTGCGGGGGAGAGTGATGCCCTGCTGCAGCGCGTCGAAGGTGGAACGCTGGATGGTCGGCCCATCCGCGAGGGGGTCGCTGAAGGCTACGCCGACTTCGAGGATGTCCGCGTGCTCGTCTGCCAGGCGCAGCGCCGAGAGGCTCGCGGCTCTGTCGGGGTGCCCTGCCGTGAGGTAGGGGATCAGCGCGGTTCGCCGGTCACGCCTGAGTCCCGCCCAGGCGGACTCCAGCAGCGACTCAGACAAAGTAGTCGGGGACAATGAGCCCATACCGGTCAGGGTTGGTCACCTTGACGATCGAGCGCAGAAAGGCGCCGGTCGCGTCCTGTTCGGCGAGATTCTCCTCGCGGCCGGGCGGGCCGATCAGGGCGCCGTCCTGATCGATGCAGATGCGCGCGATCGGGCGATTGAGAAAGGCCTGGTCCGGATTCGCCGCGGCCACCACCGCCACTTCAAAGGTATCCAGGATGACGCAGGTTCCCACCGGGTAGATGCCGATCAGATTGATCAGCGCCTTCACCAGCATCGGGTCGTAGCCGCGCCGTGGATTCTCCCACATCTCCCGGAGCACCTGATCGGGCTGGATCGGCACCGTCTGGTAGCTGCGACGGGTGGTGGCGGCATCGTAGCCGTCCGCCACCGCGACGATGCGCGAGAAGATACCCTGCTCCCGGGGCCGGATCGACTTGGGATAACCGGTCAGATCCATCTTCATGTGGTGCTCCTGAGCGACCACGATCTGCCGGTAGGGAATCTCGCCGTAGCCACGCATGTTGAACAACGTGAGCACCCCCTGCCAGGGATGAGTCTGCATCAGCTTCCACTCGTCCTCGGTCAGGCCAGTGGTCTTGTTGAGCACCT
>JBDTTN010000052.1:0-10356 GCA_039930625.1 Gemmatimonadota bacterium
TGCGCATCGAGGAGAGCGACATGCTCCTCGTCCCCGACCTCGACACCTTCCGGCTGCTGCCCATCGACGATGAAGGCGGCCGGGTCGCGCGGCTGCTCTGCGACATCTACACCCCGGACCATACCCCCTTCGCCGGCTGCCCCCGCCTGACACTGAAGCGGCAGATCGCCCACGCCAGGAGCCTCGGCTTCAGCATGATGGCGGGGTGCGAGGTGGAATTCTTCCTGTTCGAGAAGGACGCCCAGGGCAATCCCTCCACCGCAACCCACGACGCGGGGAGTTACTTCGACCTGACTCCGGTGGACAAGGGGGAGGAGCTGCGCCGGCTGATCGTGAAGGACCTCGAGCTGATGGGATTCGAGGTCGAGGCGGCGCACCACGAGGTGGCCCCGGGCCAGCACGAGGTGGACTTCCGCTACGCCGATGCGCTCACCACCGCCGACAATATCGCGACCTTCAAGTTCGTGGTTCGCAGCCTCGCCAACCGGCACGGCTTCGCGGCGTCGTTCATGCCGAAGCCGATCCAGGGCCAGGCCGGCAGCGGCATGCACACCCACCAGAGTCTCTTTCGCGGGAAGGAAAACGCGTTCTACGATCCGAAGACGGAGACTCAGCTCTCCGCGACGGCGATGTCCTACGTAGAGGGACTGCTGCAGCATGCGCGCGGATTCTGCGCCATCACCAATCCGCTGATCAACAGCTACAAGCGGCTGGTGCCCGGCTTCGAAGCGCCGGTCAACGTCACCTGGAGCATGCGGAACCGCTCGCCGCTGGTGCGGATCCCCGAGCGCCGGGAGGACGGCACCCGCTGCGAGCTGCGCAATCCCGACCCGTCGGCCAACCCGTATCTCTCCCTGACGGTGCAGCTGGCGGCCGGCCTCGATGGGGTGGCGCAGAAGCTCGAATGCCGCGAGCCGGTGAACCGGAACATCTTCCGGATGAGCTACCGGGATCGCCGCAAGTATCAGATCGACGACCTGCCGCGCGACCTGCACGAGGCGCTCGACCGCTTCGAAAAGGACGATGTGATCAAAGCCGCGCTCGGCGAGCACCTCACGGAGCGCTTCCTCGAGGCCAAGCGGGAGGAGGTCGACCGCTTCAACCTCGAAGTGACGGAGTGGGAGATCCGGAATTACCTGGGGCGGTACTGAAGAGTGGGGAGGAATGAGGAACGAGTGAGGACTGACGAGTGAAGCGCAGGGAGCCGGGAGGAGACCACTCAACACTTTTCACTGTTCACTCTTCACTCCACAGCCGCTTCAACAGCTGAATCTGCCCGGTGTGATAGACGTCGTGCGCCAGCACGCCGATGATGAGTTCGCCGTAGGTCCAGCGCCGCTTCCGCGGCGCCCGGCGCTTGAGCTTCGCCGGATCGAACCCCCGCACCGCCCGCATCAGCTCCGCATGCTCGAGCGCCAGCAGCGCGCGATCCGCCTTCCAGGCGGCCTCGTCAGGCACGGATGGCAGCGCGGGCCAGTTGCTCGGGCTCCGTGGGAAGCGTGGAATCTCCACCGGCTCGAGATGGCGCCGCACCGCGTACTTCCAGTAGGCGATGTGCAGAGTGAGCGCCCAGATGCTGTGCCGCTTCGGCGCCGGAACCCAGCGGGCCTCCGCCGCCTTCACTCCCCGCAGCGCCCCCACCGGCGTTGCCCCGCCATGCCAGGCGCCTCCCCGCGGCGGCTCGAGGGTCCGGGCAATCAGCTCCAGGGTGTCGCGACTCATCAGTGCTGTTCGTGGACCAGGGCCAGCAGCTCGCGCACGATGACCTCCGGCTGCTCTTCGTGAATGTGCAATCCCGCACCGATCACCGTCTGCATGGTGAAGTTGTGAACATGCTGCTCCAGGGCCCGGATCCGCCCGGGAGAGATGCCGCTCTGGTGGGCGGCACCGCCGACCAGCAGCCGCACCGGGATCTGCAATTGTCCCAGCCGCGGCAGCAGCGAATCCGGCTCGACCGAGTTCTGCATTCCCTTCAGCGCGCGGAGCACGGCGCCGATATCCCCTGCGGGCCCCCGCGAGTACCCCTCGATCACGTCGTCGGTCACCCAGGTGGTGTCGCCCGAGCTGGCGATGAGCCCCTTGCGGAGCTCCTTCCTCATCCGGCCCCGCCCGGCAAAGATCCGGATGAAGAAGGCAAACTTGAGGGCGCTCTTCACTCCCGGAACGGCCGGCGACTCCAGCGCACCCTCCTCCACAAGCAGCAGCCGGTGCACCAGGTCCGGCCGAGCCAGCGCGAGCCGTAGTGCGATCGATGCTCCTACCGCGTGCCCCATCGTGACGGCCTGGGTCAGGTGCAGGGAGTCCATCACCGCAGCGACGCGGTGCGCCTGCGCGGTGTGCGAGTAGTCGGCGTTGCCGGGCCGGGAAGAGAAGCCATCGCCCAGCGGCTCGATCACCACCGCACGCACCCCCTCATCGGCGAGCGGTGGCAGCACATGCCGGAAGGCAAAGGCTGGGCTGACAATTCCGGGGATGATGACCACGGCCGGGCCGAGCTCCGGTCCCACCGCGGTGACGTGGAGGGATTCTCCTGGCGCTACCACGATCATCCGGTCCAGCGAATCACGGACCGGGAGCGATCGGTGCGGGGAGACCACCAGTGCGGCCGTGAGGAAGAGCATCAGCATGACGCGGAATGTGGCTGGGGAGCGCGCGTCGGGCAATCTGAAGCGCACCCAAGCTGGACGCCGCTTTCGACGCGGCCTATTGTTTACCGGCGTCCGCACCGGCGCTTGCCGGGCTCTCGATCAGCGCCCCACCCGTCCGCCGCGACTGCGTCCATGCCAATGCTGCGGCGTCCCTCTCTCCTGCAATCCGCCTTCTGGATCTGTGCCCTCGTCGTGCTGACCCGGCTGCCCGCAATGCTGCATCGGCGCGCGATCAACGACGAGGCCTACTACGCCGTTGTCGCCAACGAAATGCTCCACGGCGGGCTGCCCTATCGCGATGCCGTCGACCGGAAGCCGCCGCTGCTATTCTCGATCTACTGGGCGGTGTTTCGTGTCGCCGGCTTTCCCAACTGGATCGTGCTCCACGGCGTCGCCGTCGCCTGGACACTGGCGACCATGGGCCTGCTGTACGCGCTGGGGGCTCGGCTCCTTACTCCCTGGATCGGAGTGCTGGCCGCTGCGCTGTACGGCGCCTTTCAGCCGCTCTTCAGCTTCAGCAATCTGGCCTTCAACGGGGAACTGATCATGAACCTCCCCGCCTCTGCCGCGATGCTGCTCGCCCTTCAGCCCGGGCAATCCAGAAGACCGCTGGCGCTCGCGGCCGCGGGAGCGTTCGTGGCCATCGCGTTCCTCTGCAAACAACCCTCGGGGATCGTGCTCCTGCCGTTGCTGGTCTATTGTCTCCACGCTGGCGAAGCCCCCTCCCGATGGCCGCGATCGGCGGGGTGGTGGCAATCGGCACTGGTGCTTGGCGGTTTTGGGCTGGTCATGGGCACCACCGCGCTGGTGCTCAACCGGGAGGGAATTCTCGGTGAGGCGTGGTACTGGTCGGTGCGGGACCACGACCTCTCCCACGGACCGTTGGATCCCACCTTCTGGCAGATTGTGGCAAGAACATGGTGGCTGTTCCTCGCGGCTGCGGGTCCGCTCCTCCTGGGTTCCTGGTGGTCGCTTCGGAAGGAGACGGCTGTCTGGCGCGGCCGGCGCGCGGAACGGGACGCGCTGATCGTCTGGCTCTTCGCCTCGCTGATTGGGGTCTCCGCCAGTGGGAGATTCTTCGGGCACTACTTCATCCAGCTGCTGCCTCCTCTCGCACTTCTCGCCGCGCCGGCATTTGCGCGCTGCTGGCCCGCAGCAGACGAGGCTCGGAGCCTGGTGCCCCGCGGATTTCGGCTCACCATGCTCGGCTGGTCAGGGCTCAGCATCCTGATCTCGCTCGGCGTTGCGCTGTACGACGGACAGCTGCGGCGCGCCATCGTGCCTCCGGGCACGGCCTGGTTGCAGTCCCATGCACGGGCCGCCGACCGACTCTTCGTCTGGGGCCAGGATCCTCACATCTATCTGGATAGCGGCCTCCGTCCCGCCTCACGCTACATCGCGTCGTTCCCGCTGACCGGCTACGTCTTCGGCCTTCCGGAGAGCTGGGACCCGGCATTCGACACCTCGAAGCGAATCGCCCGGGGCGCATGGGATCACCTCGCCGAGGACTTCGCCGCCCATCCGCCGCAATACATCCTGGACACCGACGCCGCGCGCGCCATCCCGCGGTACCCGATCGCGAAGTACGCCTACCTCGCCGATCGTCTCCAGCGTGAGTACGCGCTGGTCTTTCAAGGCACGGATGGTCTGATCTACTCCCGCAGGCAGTGAATTGACACGCAACGGAATGACACGGGCGACTTGTCGGCGCAGCGGGAACGAGGGCGCATCCGGCGCCATGGAGGAGCCAGATGTCACTTGGTAACTGCCGTTCCTAAAATAGCTTGACTCATCTAGCCTGGTCTGCTTCCAGCCCCAGAATTGTCACCCCCCGAGACCCCACGGTACCGGCCTGCTTGTTGCCAAAACGGAGTGCAGTTGCGCTCCAGTTTCTACTCCGGAATCGGGTGGCAGGCCATGCAAGACCGGCGATTCGGTACCCGCCAGACCGTCATTCTCGCGGCGGGCAACGGCTCGAGGCTTTCGGCGACGAGGGGAAACCTCCCCAAGCCGCTGGTTCGAGTTGCGGGCCAGGCCCTGATTGAGCACGCGCTCGATCAGGCTGTCGCCGCCGGCGTTGATGAGGCGATCATCGTCACGGGCAACGCTGCGGATCAGATGCGGGCGCACCTCGAGACTGTGGACACTCCTCTGAAGCTCACGGTCGTCTACAATCCCCGCTATCACGATCCGAACGGCGTCTCGCTGCTGTGCGCCGAGCCACATGTCACCGGGGCGTTCTACCTGCAGATGGCCGATCACGTGTTCGCCCATCCGGTGCTGCACTTCCTGGATGCGGACGATGCTTCGCCATCCAACTGCTCCCGGCTGCTGGTGGACTTCCACCCGGTGAACCTGGACGAGGATGACGCGACCAAGGTCCGTGTCGCCGGCCGGCACATCACCGCGATCGGCAAGGACACCTATCCCTACGATGCGGTCGATGTCGGCTGCTTCCGGCTGGATCCGCGAGTCTTCGATGCGCTGCACGAGGCATCGCGGTCGGAGCCGCCTTCCGTGACGCTGGGCATGCGGCGCCTGCTGGGCCGGGGCGAGTTGGCGGCGGTGCCGCTCATGGGAGTGCGCTGGACCGACGTGGACACGCCCGAGGACTTTGCCAAGGCCGAGCTGCTGCTGAGCGCTCAGCGCCGGCGCAACGCGACCCGCGAGGCTGCGGTGGCCTGAGTCGCACTGGCTTCCAAATCACAACGGGCGACCCGATGCAGGGTCGCCCGTTGTCGTTGAGGAACGCCGTCCCTGTCGGGTGCTCGGGGCTGGACGCGGTCCACCCAGCAGGAGCCACTGGAGCGAGCTGGCGAGCCCATACAGGATGAAGATGAGGCCGCAGAGGATCACGGCGAGCTCCGGCAATCCGACGAGGGCGGCGGGAAGATAGAAGAACGTGAAGAAGTCGCGTCGTCCCGCCATCTCCAGCGTCTCCTTGACGAGGCGGAAGATGCCACCCTTCGCCACCTCGGGCTTCGGGGCGTGGGGATCGAGTTGGCCTGGCCAGCGGATGCTCGCGACACTCCCGCTCCCGCCCCCCCGGGTGATCAGCGCGATGTAGAGCGCTGCCTGGTAGACCATGTGCATGGCCGTCCCCGCAATGGTGAGCGGGAGCATGAGCGGCTCCCCGCCCCGGTACAGCGCCCACCCGGTCGCGGCGAAGAAGCCGACGTTGACCAGATCGTCGAGGATCTGGTCGAGCCACTCGCCGAGTCGGGACCTGATGTACTTGAGCCGGGAGATTTCGCCGTCACAACCGTCCAGGATCGACTGCATCTGCAGCAGCAGTGCGCCGGGGATGATCCAGGGGATGCCACCGAGGGCCACGACCAGTACCGCGGCCGCACCGAAGAGGGCGGCGATCAGGGTCATCTGGTTGGGCGTAAGTGAGGTGTCGAGCAGCAGCTGGGTGACCCGAAGCGAGATGCGGCGATTGATCGTGCGGGAGATGAGGCCGTCGGTCGCCTTGAGCAGCGACTGCAGCAGCCGCTCCTCCGCCGCCCGGCCGGCCGCCGGATCGGTGACGGCGATGATGAATTCGTCGTCCTCGAGCGCCGCCGATTCGAGGTCGCCGGTATACCCGGCCGCGACCAGCCGCCTGGGGAGCATCCGCTGGCACACCAGCCCGAGCCGGGCAGTGAGCATTGCGCCCGTCCGCTCCGACGCCGAGGCGGCAGCCCGCACGCCGATTGTCAGGCGCTGGTCCGCAGGCAGCCGATCCGCCGCGAGCCCTTCCACCACCACCTCCGTGATTCCCGCGTCCTGCAGCGAGAGCAGCTGACGCAGGAGAACGGTCATCCCCGCGACCCGAGCGAAGGGATCCCCGGCGGCGGGGGCCGTCAGGATGGCACGCCTGGTCATGCCGGCACCGAGTACCGCTCGGCCAGCATCATCGCCGCCAGGTAGAGATTCAGGGCCGTGGAACAGATGATGAAATAGCCGGCCAGCGCCGGTGCCCACCAGCAGGCCAGCACGCAGGCCGTGTAGCCGAGGGCGAAATGGGTCCCGATGCCCAGAATCGTCCAGGCCCGCATCCGGCTGGCGTTGGCGTTGCGATAGGCGACCGGATCGGCGGCGGGGGGGATCGCGAGGGTAGCGTGCTGTGCGCGGGAATAGCCTTCATAGAGCCAGAAGAGCAGTGCGTCGCCATGGCGGCCTTCCGCCCGCGCCTGGGTCCGGTCCCGGGCAACGCGATCGACATCCTCCTCCCGCTCGCAGTAGCCGCCGCCGACCCGCGCGATGTAGCGGGTCTTGGCGTGGTCGAACATCGCCGACTGCACCGCTGAGCTCACGACGCCCACCAGTCCGAGCAGCCAGTACCAGGGGCTGTCGAATCGATGCACGAGGAAGTAGGAGGCGCCGATGCCGAAGGTGATGCCGACCGCATAGTCGGCGAGGCCATCGAGAATCGCGCCGGTCGTCGAGGAGATCTGCTTGGCGCGGGCGAGCTGTCCATCACAGCAATCCAGCACCACCGAGCCGAAGAGCAGCACGCCGGCGAGCACCAGCCAGCGCGGGTGGTCGGCCCCGCCGAGGAGCGTGAGGCCGCCAAGCACGCCGACGAAGCCGGAGAGCAGAGTGACCTGATTCGGAGTGACGGGAGTGCGCACCAGCCAGGCGACGACCCGCCGCGCCAGTGGCCGGTGGATCCATTCGTCCACCCACTCTTCCACTTCGCCCGGTTTCGACGCGGGGGTGGAGTGCTTGCTCCGCCCCGCGGCCTCAGCGGCTGAATCGGGCGCGGGCGTCCTCGAGGTCGGCGAGGTCATCGATCTCCGTCCATTCGTGATGGCCGATCGGAACGGTCCGGAAGCTAACGCCCGCATTGATCATCCGCTGAAAGGCGTGCTCGTAGTAACCCTGGGTGTCGCTGGCCTCGCGCATCGACTCGAGTGTGGCCCAGAAAATCGGCAGCGCGAGCCCGCTCACCTTCTGGATCCCGATGGACTCCCCGGCGCACTCCGTGGGGACCAGGGCCTTGGACAACCGGCGCACCGCTCCCTGCGCATCCAGCTGCGCCTTCATCTCCTCCTCGGCGAGCGGCGTCTCGGTATCGAGCAGCAGCGCGGAGTGGCCCGCCTCGGCGACCAGCCGCGCGAGCGCATCTCCCGTGAGCACGACGTCGCCGTCGCAGATTACGATGCCGGTGCCGTGTACCTGCGATCGTGCGGCGAGCACGCTCATGCAGTTGCCGGTGCTGGCGTACTCCAGATTGGGCGCGAGGGCGACATCGATCGGCGGGCGATTGCCGCGCAGGTGGGTCTCGACATCATCGGCACGATAGCCGGTGACCACGACCGCGCGACCGATTCCCGCGGCGGCGATTCGCTCGAGCTGCCGCGCGAGAATCGTCTTGCCGCCGACGTCCAGCAGGCACTTCGGGGTCGTGTCGGTCAGGGGCCGGAGTCGGGAACCGAGCCCGGCGGCGAGGATGATCGCGGTGAGGTCCATGGGAGCGCGAATGATAATGACGTCAAAAGGGCGGCCCAATGGGCCGCCCTCATGAAAAGCGAGTCGGGCGCTGCCCGGCCCGGATCAGGCCGGAACGCCGGTGATATCTGCGACGGTCTCGAGGAAGCGATCGATCGTGGCGATGTCCACGAATCCCATGTTGCCCACCAGGAACGAATCGTGACTGACGGGGCCCTTGCCGCGATAGACCAGGAAGCCGCGGGCGCGGAGATCGTTGTAGAAGGTGTCGAAGCTCAGGCCCGGCGGCAGCTGCGCCACGGTGAGCGAGGCGGCGCTGTGGGGGCCGTCGTAGCGGATCCGGAGACCGAGTCCAATGAGACCGGCGCGGAGCCGGGCGTTGAGCGCCTGATACTTGGCGCGGCGCACCGGCACGCCACCCTCATCCTCCAGCTCGTGCAGCGCGGCCTCCAGCGCGGCGACGGCCGGCACCGGCGGCGTGAACGGGGTCTGCCCCGTCTCGCGGAGGGCGGCGCGATAGCGACGCAGGTCGAGGAACATCGTGCGCGGGCGCACATGCGCCGTCTCGTCCCACACGTCGCGCTTGGTGATGACGAAGGCCGCACCCGCAACACCGTGCAGGCACTTGTTGGCGCTGCCGATCACGACCGACGCTCGGCTGCGCACCATGTCGAACTCTTCCGCGCCGAGGCTGGAGACGACATCGACGAAATAGCGGATGTGCCGCGGCGCGAGCAACCGTCCCAGCTCATTCACCGGATTCAGCCGGGCGACGCTGGTCTCGTGATGGACCATGGCGACCGCCTTGATCCGCGGGTCGCCGTCGAGCATGCCCTGGATCTGCTCCAGCACCACGGGCTCACCCCAGTCGTAGCGGAGGTGGCTCATCGGGAGGCCGAGGTTCTGGGCCATCTCGGCGATCCGCTCGCCGAACGCGCCATTGGAAACGACCAGCATCCGCTCATCAGGCGAAACGAAGGTGGCGAGCGCCGCTTCCGTCGCTGCGGTGGCGCCGCCGCCGATGAGCAGCACATCATGCTCGGGTGCGCCCGCAACCCGGCGGAGCCGCGCAATGAGCCGCGCGAGCAGGTCGACAAAAGTGCGGTCCCGATGGGCGATATCCGCCTGCGCCAGCGCCTGCTTGACCCGTGGTGACGTCGTCACCGGCCCGGGGCACAGCAGAGTCAACTCAGCCTCGGCTTCGACCGGACGGGACGAAATGGCCCGGACAGATTCGACTTCCGGGCGCCGATGGCGTGTCATGCTGTCCAGCGCGGCGTGTGATTTCATCACGCTCTCGATTCAGGGGTTGTGTGACAATGACGCAGGGCATGAACTATCCACAAGTCACTACTATTTAGCGACTTGCGGGCCCAAATATCGCCAAGGCCAGGGGCCGTTATTGCGGCCAGGTCACGTTTGCGTCTCTCCTGTAGCAGGTTCTGCGCCTACCTCGATCCAAAGAGCGAGCGGGCGACTTCATTAACCCAGCTGCTGGCGGTCCACGGGTCCGCCGACGACTGGACGGACGGCTCGGCAAGCCGGGTACGCAAAAAGGCCTCAATTCGTGCCGCCCGGGCATCCCAGGTCAGGGATTGGGCCGTCTCGAGGGCGGCCGTCGCCAGCCGCACTGCCAGGGCCCGATCTGTGGCGAGTTCCCGGAGCGCGGCGATGGTTTCTGGGACATCACCTGCGCTCACCAGTCGGGCATTCTGGCCATCGGTGAGGAGTTCTGCGGTGTCTGGAGCGCGGGGCGCGAGCAGCACCCGGCCGGCGGCGAGATAGAGGAACAGCTTGATGGGCAGCACCGTGTTGCCATGACGCTGAAGCGGTTCAAGGCTCGGCGGAATGATGAGGACATCGCTGGCGTACAGCCACGGGGCGAGATCGCGGAACCTCTGCCAGGGCACGATGCGGACATTGCCGAGCGGGCGTGCTTCGAGTTCGACGGGACCCTCCCCCTCGGAGCCCACCAGCACGAAGCCGATCTCCGGCGCGCCGCGTGCCGCGGCGAGGATGATCTCGAGTCCCTTCCGGGCATTCATCCGGCCGCTGTACACGACGGTGAAGCGATCGACGTCGAGTCCGAGCCGGGTGCGTGCTTCAGCGCGCGAGAGCCGCGGCTCCATGCGGGCGGGGTCCCAGCCGTTATGAGCGACCAGCATGCGCTCGTCAGGAACGCCGAGACGGCGGTAGCTTGCAAGCGCGTGCCCGGAATGGAAGACGGCGCCGACGAGATTCGGGTGCCGCAGCACCTGGCGGAGAAAGGGCT
>JBDTTN010000053.1:0-10201 GCA_039930625.1 Gemmatimonadota bacterium
GAGGCGACCGCATCTGCGATGAAGCCGACGCCGCTCATTCGGCGCTCTCCATCGCGCCGAGCTTCGGCACCACGAAGAAGCCGTGGAGGAACTCCGGAGCCATCTCGGCCGGGGAGCGGCTGAGGACTGCCGGCCGCACCTCGTCAGGGCGGAGCGCGACCTGGACTGGACCGGCGAGGAATGGGGGCGCCTCCTCTCCCGCAGGGACCTCACGGAGCTGATCGACGAACGCCACGATGCGAGCGATCTGCTCGACCAGACGCGGGAGATCGGCCTCCGGTACCTCGAGTTCGGCCAGCTTCGCCACATGGAGCACATCTTCCCGGCGGATGCTCATGCGCTCTCCCATTCCCGTTCAAGGCCCGCGTACGCCACGAGCAGCTGCTTCACCCCATGTTCCTCGTCATCGAACTTCACCGACACCTTGAGGTCCTTCCCCGTTCCAGCCAGACCGAGGATCACCCCACCGCCGAAGCGGCGATGCCGCACTCGCTCCCCTTTCACGTACCGCGGGGTGTCCTGCGACGCCTCTTCAGCGGGATCGGCCGGCCTGCCACCAGTGACCGGGCCGTCGTCATCCAGCCACGAGCGCCGGACCGGAGTGCCCGCCCCGTAGCTCGGCGCTCCGGGGCGGCGTGGCGCCGCGCTGCCGCTCCAGTCCGGCGACCACATGCTGCTGGTCCGTTTCTCCTCGATGATGCCCGGCGGAATCGCCTGCAGGAACCGCGAGGCGCGGCCCGGGCGCAGCTCACCGCCCCGGCGCCGCGCGCGGGCCCAGCTGATATAGAGCTTGTCCTTCGCCCGGGTTATACCAACGTAGCAGAGCCGGCGTTCCTCCTCGAGCCCGTTCTCCTGTTCCTCCGCGCGCGCAAGCGGGAACAGCCCGTCCTCGAGTCCCGTCAGCGCCACCACCGGCCACTCAAGCCCCTTTGCCGTGTGCAGCGTCATCAGGGTAACGCCGTCGGTCATGCCCTTGCTGGTGTCATTCGCCGACATCAGCGCTGCCTCCGACAGGAAGCGCTCCAGCGGGGTCGTCGGCTCGTCGGCATCAGGCTCCACGACCTCCGACCATTCCGCCGCACTCGCGACGAACTCTCGCGCGTTCTCCCAGCGATCGGCGCCCTCGGGTCCCTCGGCCAGCAGCACCTGTTCGTAGTCGATCGACTGGATCACCTGCTCCAGCACCTGCGCCGGCGGCCAGGTCTCTGATTTCTCGCGGAGCATTGCGATCAGCGCTGCAAACTTCCTGAGCGATTCCCGGACATTGGGCCGGAGGCCAGTGATCATCTCCGCGGCTCCGGAGGCATGCAGCAGCGGCTTGCCCCAGCGGGCAGCCGCCTCTTGCACCATCGCGAGGCTCGACTCACCGAGGCCGCGCCGGGGCACGCTGACCGCGCGGAGGAAGGCCTCATCGTCCGAGGGGTTGGCGATCAGCCGCAGGTAGGCCAGGAGGTCCTTCACCTCGCGCCGATCGTAGAAGCTGATCGCCCCGATGATGCGATAGGGAATCCCGGCACGGCGGAATGCTTCCTCCAGCGCCCGCGACTGCGAGTTGGTCCGGTAGAGGATCGCCATCTCATTGTAGGCCCAGTCCCCCTTGGCGCTCCGGGCCCGGAACTCCTTCACGATCCACTCGGCCTCGTCCCGTTCGTCGGCAGCGGCCACGATGGTCACCTGCTCGCCGCCTTTCCGCCTGGTGCGCAGCGTCTTCCCGATGCGCCCCTTGTTCTCCTCGATCACGGCATTGGCCGCGTCAAGGACGACCTGGGTCGAGCGATAGTTGTCCTCGAGGCGCACCAGCTGTGCGCCGGGAAAATCCACCAGGAACGACTGCATGTTGCGCACGTCGGCGCCGCGCCAGCCGTAGATGGACTGGTCGTCGTCACCCACCGCGCAGACGTTGCCGTGCTTGCCGAGCAGCTTCACCAGCTGATACTGGGCCGAGTTGGTGTCCTGGAACTCGTCCACCAGCAGAAAGGCGAAGCGATCCTGGTAGTAGGCGAGCCGGTCGGGCCGCTCCCTGAAAAGGGTGAGCGGATGCAGCATCAGGTCGTCGAAATCCATCGCGTTCTGACTCTTGAGCGCCGCACCCAGCACCCGATACACGTCGGCCGCCACCTGCGCGGGCCGGTCGAACGGCGAGCCGCTCGCGAGTTCGTCGGGGCCGACCATCCGGTTCTTCGCCGCCGAGATGAGTGCCTGCACCAGTTTGGGCGGGAAGAGCTTGGTCGAATGGCCGCGCTGGTCCATCAGCCGCTTGATGAGCGAGAGTCGATCGTCTTCGTCGTAGATCGTGAACTGGCGGGTGAAACCGAGCGCCTCCGCCTCCCGCCGCAGCAGCCGCGCGGAGAGCGAATGAAAGGTGCCGATCCACAGGCCCGACGGGTCCTGCCCCAGCTGGCGGCCGACCCGCTCCTTCATTTCGCCGGCGGCCTTGTTGGTGAAGGTCACCGCGAAGATGCGCTGCGGCGCGACGCCTGCGTGATCGATGAGCCGCGCGATCCGCATCGTGAGCACCCGGGTCTTTCCCGACCCGGCGCCGGCCACGACCAGCAGCGGCCCGTGGACGTGCTCGACCGCCTCGCGCTGTGCGGGGTTGAGGCCGTCGAGGCCGAGCAGGGCGGCGCGTTCAGCGGGCATTGATCGGGATCCGGATGAGAAATGTCGCGCCGGGCTCGGTCTGCTCCAGCACCAATTCACCGCCGTGGGAGTCTTCCACGACGCGGCGCGCCAGGGCCAGCCCGATCCCCCAGCCGCTCGACTTCGTGGTCATGCCGGGCTGGAAGATGGTCCGCCGGATATCACCGGGAATCCCCGGTCCGTCGTCCACGACTCGTATGGTGGCGGCATCCGCGTCCTGACCGACCCGCAAGGTGATCGTCCCCTGGCGCCCCTGCAGCGCATCGATGGCATTCTTCACCAGCGACTCCAGGGTCCATTCGAGCAGGATGGGGTCGCCCAGCACGACCGGACTCTCGGCCGGCGAATCGACCCGGAGCTCGATGCGATTGACCCGGGTCGGCAGCCGGGGCCGGAAGTAGGCCGCGATCTTCTCCGCGAGGGGACCTAACGGAATCGGCTCCCGTCGAATGACGTGGCCGATCCGCTCGAAGCGCTGCGCCACCCGCTCCAGCCGCTCGGCGTCGGCGGCGAGGTGATCGGCGAGTCCCGGCGGCGGCTTGGCCCGGGACCGCAGCTGCTCGATCCACCCCTGCAGGCTCATGAGCGGGGTCCCCATCTGGTGCGCGGCCTCGCGCGCCATCGCCACCCAGAGCCGGTCCCGCTGCGCCGCCATCGCGTTGCGCCACCCGGCGACGCCGACGCTGATGATGGTCACCAGGATGAGCCCCTGCAGGATGGCCAGCGCGGTGAGCTGCCGCTTGGCGGGGACCGGGCCGTAGTGCAGCGTGCCGAGCGTGGGCGCGGTGATCGGCGGGTTCTCGATATCGAGCCGGGCCGCGTAGGCCTGGACGCGCGGGTCGTCGAGCGGCGCGTCGAATGGCAGGTTGGCCATGGCGGTTACCCGGCCGGCGCTGTCGGTCACCACCAGCGGAATGCCGACCTGCCGCACCTGCTCTCCCAGGCGGAGCAAGGCGCTGGTCGCCGCGCCCTCGCGATCATCATTGAGGCCCGCGAAGACGCCCGCGTACAATCGGCTGATGGAGTAGGAGTCGGTACGGAAGTGCCGGACGACGATCCAGCCCGAGCCCACCGAGAGCCCCGCGAGCAGGGCCACCAGCAGCACCACCAGCGCCGGCGCGAACCGGCGCAGGCCGCGCCTACGCACGCGGCACGAGCCGGTCGGTGCCGAGGTATGGCGCCAGCGCCTCCGGGATGCGGACCGATCCGTCGGCCTGCTGATTGTTTTCCAACAGCGCGATGATCGTGCGCGGGAACGCCACGCCCGATGCATTGAGGGTATGCACGAACTCCGGCTTCGCTTTCGGCTCCCGGCGGAACCGGATGTTCGCCCGGCGAGCCTGGAAGTCGGTGAAGGTGCTGGCGCTCGAGGCCTCGAGCCAGGTCCCTACTCCCGAGGCCCAGACTTCGAGGTCAAAGGTGCAGGCGCTGGCGAAGCCGGTATCCCCCGCCGCGAGCGCCAGCCGGCGGTAGGGAATCTCCAGCCGCTCGAGCACGGTCTCGGCGTGCCGAGTCAGGCGCTCGTGCTCGGCTTCGCTCTCTTCCGGCCGGCAGAGACGTACCAGCTCCACCTTGTCGAACTGGTGCACCCGGATCAGGCCACGGGTGTCCTTCCCCGCAGCCCCCGCTTCCCGACGGAAGCAGGGCGTGAACGCGCACATCGCGACGGGAAGATCGGCGCCCTCGAGGATTTCATCCCGGTAGATGTTGGTCACCGGCACTTCGGAGGTCGGAATCAGGAAGAGATCATCCGCGCCTGTCAGGTAGAGATCCTCCTCGAACTTCGGCAGCTGTCCGGTGCCGGTCATCGACGCACGATTGACCAGCAGCGGCGGCGAGACCTCCATGTATCCGTGTTCCCTGGTGTGCAGGTCCAGCATGAAATTCTTGAGCCCGCGCACCAGGCGCGCGCCGGGACCGGTGAAAAGCGGGAAGCCGGACCCGCTGATCTTGGCGCCGCGGGGAAGATCGAAGAGACCCAGCGACTCGCCCAGTTCCCAGTGCGGCCGCGGCGCGAAGTCGAAGGTCGGCCGGGCACCGACTTCCTTGCGCACCTCATTCGCCGTCGCGTCGCCTGTGGGCACTCGCGCCAGCGGAATATTCGGAATGGTGAGCAGCAGCCGGTCTAGATCAGCCTCGATCTCGCGCACCTCTGCGTCTCGGGTCTTTACCAAGTCTCCCGAAAGCTTGAGTTCGGCCATGAGCTCGTCGGCCGGTTCTTTCGCCTGCTTCCGCCGCGCCACCTCTTCGGTCGCGGCGTTGCGCTTCGCCTTGAGCTCCTCGACGGCCGTCAGCGCGTCCCGCCGCCGCCGATCGAGGGCGCCAAGCTGGTCGAGCTGTTGATCGAGCGCGGGGTCCAGCCGGCGGGAGAGGGCGGCCCGCACCCCCTCGGCGTCCTGACGGAGCAGCTTGACGTCAATCACAGCGGGTCAGGAGGAGGGAATGCCGAGCTTGAGGCCCCGGTAGCCGCAGTTCTGGTCGCCGACCACACGGAACTGCACCGTGGCCGCGGCGGTGTCGATGTCGAGGATCTCGAGCTTGCCATAGAGCGGAACGCCGAGCAGCGAGCAGGTGTTCACGGAGGTCCGCACGAAATAGCGGTCGCCCTCGGTGATGACCACGGTGTCGACGGTCAGGTAGCCGTTCTGCGGCGCCTTGGTGATCGAATCGAACTGCTGCGTGGCCTTGATGAGCCCAGGCTTCACCGCTCCGGTACTCGTGAGCCCGAGCGCGCCTAGCGGAATGAATCGGGCCTGCCCGGTGGAATCCATCGAGAAGAGGAACTCGAAGTTGGTACCGGCCTCCCAGGTCCGCACCCCGTTTCTGGAGTTGAGCGAATAGGCGGTCGGCTTGTTGAGCGGACCCTTCTCCAGCGACCAGAGCGTGAGGGTATCGAGTTCGTTCTTCAGGCTCGCATTGGGAATGGCATTCGGATCACTGCAGGCGGCGGCGAGGACGAACGCGAGCAGCGCGGGCAAGCGGAGGGAGCGTGGCATGGGGGGAACCTAGGGCAGTGGAAAAACGCGGTCAACCCGCAGTCATTGCTTGACTTCGCCCCACACGCCCCCGTACAATCAGCAGCGGGCGCTTCCCCCCTCCGGAGAACCGATATGGCTGGTTTGCATGACGTGGTCCAGGGCCTCGCCGCCCGGGCCGACGTGGACGCCGTGGTGGTGGTGAGCAGCGACGGCCTGACCATCGATTCTGCAGGACGATCATTGCTCGACTCGGAGGCCGTCGCCGCCTTGGCCGCGACCTTCGCCAACGGCGCCCGCCGCCTCGGCCAGGCCGCGGAATGTGAGGCCCTCAGCTCCACCGTGCTGGAGTTCGACGACCGACTCGCCCTGCTCCGCCCGCTCGGTACCGAAGGCCACCTGTTCATTCTCGCGGCCCGGGCCACCAATATCGGCCCCCTGCTCCACGACCTCCGGCGAGCCGCGCCCGAGCTCGCCACGCTCCTCTGACCGTAAAGCACTGACATGCGCTGGGCCGTTATCCTGGCGGGTGGGTCCGGCAGCCGTTTCTGGCCGCTCAGCACCCCCTCCATGCCGAAGCAACTGCTGCCGCTGGTGGGGGCGGAATCGACCGCCGAACAGGCAGTCGGCCGCCTTGAGGGCCTGGTCCCGCGGGAACGAATCCTCGTCGTGACGGGTGCCGCGATCGCGGAGCAACTGCAGAAGACCCTGCAGTTGCCCGCCGAGAACATACTGATCGAGCCACGCGCAGCATCGACCGGGCCCGCGCTGGTGTGGGCGAGCGCGGAGGCGCTGCGCCGCGATCCCCAGGCCGAGGTGCTCTCGCTGCACGCCGACTGGACCATTCGCGAGAGCGAGGCCTTCCGCCACACCGCCGCCCAGGCTCTCGCGACCGCCATCCGGCACCGTCGCCTGGTGACCGTCGGGATCGTCCCCTCGCGGCCCGACACCGGATTTGGATACATCGTGCCGGGCAATTCGCTCGATGACGTCGCGCGCACCGTCTCCCGCTTCGCCGAGAAGCCGAGTGCTGCGACCGCCCTCGACCTGATGGCCTCAGGCGCCCTGTGGAACAGTGGCCTCTTCGCCTGGCCCGCCGAACTGCTGCTGGAGGAAGTCCGGAGCCTGACACCGGAGATCGCACCCGCGCTGGGCCTGCTGCAGCAGGGAGACGTGGCGGGCTTCTTCCGCGATGTCACCGCCGTGTCGATCGATGTAGGCGTTCTGGAGCGCAGCAAGTCGGTCGCGGTGGTGCACGGCCGCTTCACCTGGGACGACGTCGGCACCTGGGATGCCCTGCCCCGGGTTCGCCGTCGAGACCCTGCCGGAAATGTCGCCGTCGGTCCGGTGCACCTGCTGGACACCGAAGACTGCGTGGTCTGGTCTGCCGGTGACCCGATTGTCGTGAGCGGCGTGAAGGATCTGGTCGTGGTGCACGCCCACGGCCGCATCCTCATCATGCCTCGGCGGCAGGCCGCCGACCTCGAGGCGCTGCTCGACCGCCTCCCGCCGGATGTCCGGGAGCTGAAATGAGGCTGTTCCTGCTCGAGCCCGCCAATCCCGGCGCGGCCTGGGCGGCCTTCACCGCCGTGCGCCCGCTCGCCGAGCTGCGGGCGGGCGTCTGGAAGATCCGGGAACGCTGGGAAGCGGCTGTCGACCTGGACACCACCGCGATCGTCGGTGGCGCGGCTCCCGATTTCTACGAAGGCTTCGAACCGCCGATGGCGCGCGCCGAGGCCATCACCGGACCGGCAGTGGTCGCATCGAGCGCCTTTGCGCCGTTCGGTGCCGCGCTTCATCTCGCTCCGGAAACGCGCCGCCTGACACATGCCGGCGTCAGCGTCGGCTGGATCCTTCCCGCCGGCGCCGTCTGGCACGGCCCCTCCGACGACGGCCCGGCCCTCGAGATCGAGGGTCGCTCCCTCCACGGCTGCTTCGACCTGCTCTCCGCGCTCGAGCACTTCCTCGCCCCGGACTGCCTCGGGTTTGCCCCGGGAGGTGCGGACCCCATCCCGTCAGGCAGCCTCGTGCTGGGTGACCCGGCCCTGGTGATCTGCCGCGGCGCGCTGGTGGAACCGGGTGTGGTCTTCGACACCCGCGCCGGAGCCGTGGTCCTGGAAGCGGGAGTCGAAGTGCGCCACGGCTCCCGGCTCGAGGGGCCGCTCTATGCCGGCGCCAAGTCACGGCTGCTCGGAGGCCACCTCCGCGCGTCGGTGTTCGGGCCGCGCTGCAGCGTGAAGGGCGAAATCTCCTCCAGCCTGTTCCTGGGCTACGCCAACAAGAGTCACGACGGGTTCGTGGGACACAGCGTGCTCGGCCATTGGGTCAACCTTGGCGCCGGCACGACGACCTCGAACCTGAAGAACACTTATGGCGAAGTCGCTCTCGAGGTCGCAGGCCAGCGGATCGCCACCGGTCGACAATTTCTCGGCACCCTGTTTGGCGATCACGCCAAGACGGCCATCGGTACGATGCTGTCGACCGGAACAGTGGTAGGTGCCGGTGCGAATCTCTTCGGCGGCGTCGCGGTGCCCAAATACGTGCCGCCGATGGCCTGGGGGAGCGATGGCCGGGTCCAGATGACCAGTGAGGGATTCCTGAAGGTCGCCGAACGAGTCCTGCCACGCCGGGATGTCGCCTTCACCCCGGAAATTCGTGCGTCGCTCTCCGCGACCTACCATCGGTTGGCGCGGCCGTGACGACCATCTTTGTGCTTGGATCCGGCTCGGCAGGGAATGCGCTGGCGGTTTCTTCGGGAGACGAGGCGCTGCTCATCGATGCGGGATTCAGCGCCCGGGAAGTTCACCGCCGCGCGGAGGCGGCGGGACTGAACATGCGGCGGGTGATCGGCATCGTCATCACCCACGAGCATGGCGATCATACCGCCGGCGCGGCGCGGCTCGCTGCCACTCTCCGCATTCCGATTCTTGCTTCCGTTGGCACCTGGGACCGGCTCCGGCCGCGGATGGCGAAGGCGGCGTTCGTTCCCCTCGCGATCATGGGCGGAGTGCAGCTTGGCGGCTTTCACATCGAGGCCTGCCCCACCAGTCACGATGCCGCGGAGCCCATCGCGCTGTCCATCCGCACGGCCGCAGGACACCGCATCGGCATCGCCTATGACCTCGGACGGCCCACCGCCGCGGTACGCTACATCCTCCGGGATTCGCACGCGATCATTCTGGAAGCAAATCACGACGAAGTGCTGCTCCGGACCAGCGACTATCCCGCGACCGTTCAGGAGCGTATCGCGGGCTCAGGAGGCCACCTTTCGAATCGTGCCGCGGCCGAGATCCTGGCCGCGGTGGTCCACGCGGGGCTGGCCGCCGTCATCCTCGCCCACATGAGCGAGCGCTGCAACACCGCGGAGCATGCCCGGGCAGAGGTGGATCCCGTGCTGATCCCGCACGGCGTGGCACTGCACCTCGCCCTGCAGCACACTCCCATGGCACCGCTGATTCTCCAGCCGGTCCCCGTCCCCACAAACGCATAGAGGCGGCCTTGAATGGCCGCCCCATGGCGATCGTTTCCCTTCAGGTTGCTACGGCAGGTCCGGATCGGGCGGAACCGCGACGCTGTCCGGCCGCGGCGTCGGCGGCCCGACCTTCGTGAGGGTAACCGGTTTGGCCAGGTCCCCACCGGAGAGAGTTAGCCGGGTTCCCTTGATCTGCAGCCGGTAGGTGACCCACTCCCCACCCAGCGCGAGCATGATGCTGTCCGGCTTCAGCCGCCAGCGCACCGTCTCGGTACCATAACTGGCGCTGGAATCCTCTCGCACGATCACCACCCGCGGGGCATCCTTGCGCTGCTGGTCCTTGATATCGGCCTGCCAGGTACCGAACAGCGGTGGCGGCGATTGCGCGGCGACCGGTCGGGCGGCCAGCGCAGCGGTCAGCAGTATGCAGGCAGGCAGAAGCTTTCGCACGGTAGTTCCCCCAGAGGACGGCACCGCTACACCACGTGGGCACGGCATCAACTCAAGCACGTTGTGTACCAGTCCGGATGCCAAGATAGCTGAAAGCACACGGCCCCGGGGAGATCCCCGGGGCCGCGACTTGAAATCCAGCGTGGTGCGGCCGAGGCATGCCTCGGCCGTCCATATCCAGCTTAGTACATCCCACCCATGCCGCCGCCCGGAGCTGCCGGCGCCGCCTTCTCTTCCTTCCGCTCCACCACCACACACTCGGTGGTCAGGAGCAGGCCGGCGATCGAAGCGGCGTTCTGCAGCGCGGTACGGGTCACCTTGGTCGGGTCGATGACGCCGGCCTTGACCAGATCCTCGTAGATATCCGTGGCCGCGTTGTAGCCGAACGACTTGTCCTTCGACTCCTTGATCTTCGCGACGATGATGGAGCCTTCCACGCCCGCATTCTGGCAGATCATGCGGATCGGCTCCTCCAGGGCACGGCGGACGATCTCGACACCGATCTTCTCGTCCTCGGTCCCCTTCACGCGGTCGAGCACATGCTGCGCGCGCAGCAGCGCAACACCGCCGCCCGGCACGATGCCCTCTTCCACGGCCGCGCGGGTCGCATGCAGCGCGTCCTCGACCCGGGCCTTCTTCTCCTTCATCTCGGTCTCGGTCGCGG
>JBDTTN010000054.1:0-10189 GCA_039930625.1 Gemmatimonadota bacterium
TCATCACCATCGCGGGAACGAATCCCCGCTGGATCTCCGGATACCCCAATTGCGCACTCTCGGTGGCGAACACCAGATCGCAGCCGGTGGCGAGGCCGGCGCCGCCGGCCAGCGCTCGGCCGTGCACGACGGCCACCACGGGCTTGGGGAGCTCGCGGATCCTGACAAATAACCGGCCGAGCCGCAAAGCGGAGCGCTCGTTGTCGTCCATGGTGCGGAGGGCGGAGTCGAGCAGTTCATCGAGGTCGGCGCCGGCGCAGAAATCCTTCCCCGCGCCGCGCAACACCACCACCCGCACCGCCGCATCGATATCGGCGCGGTCGAGCGCGGCGTGGAGCGCGTCGATCAGCGCCGCATCGAGCGCGTTGCGCTTCTCGGGGCGATTCAGCGTGAGGGTCAGCACGCCCCCATCAAGCGCGGTGAGCAGCGTCATCTCACCCTCTCGGTGTCAACTTGCGGGCGAGGGCCACCGGCACCGGGATCTCCATGCGGAGCAGCGCCGTGGAGTACACCTTTCCCTGTGCATCGGTCTTGAGCGAAATCGTACCGCCGCCGTCGAGCGCCCCGTGCAACAGGAAATTGAGCGCCTTGAGATTGGGGAGCTCGAAACGCTCGACGCCCTTGACCATCCCCTTGAAGTGGCGTTTCACGCGGCTGAGCGTGACCTCCTTGACGAGCAGCGGATAGTACTCCGGCTCGAGGGCCACGAGCCCGACGTTCGCGGTGTCTCCCTTGTCTCCCGAGCGGGCGTGCGCGAGGTAACGGAGCTGCAGCATACTGGTGGCCGGGGCCGTGGCACGCCGCTTTGATTTCGACTCAGGCATCGAGCACCTCCACCTGCACGAACGGCTCGATCTCGGTCCGGTCGATCAGCGCGGGCCAGTAGGCCACCACCTCCTGCACCTCGGGCCTTCCGCCGGCAAAGCCGGTGACGCTGGGCGGCCCGGTGAGCACCAGCGGTGCGATCTCGCGGGTGAAGCGCTCCACCGCCGCCTTGTCTTTCGAGCGCACGCCGACGCGCAGCTGCACCTCCGGCGCCTCGGGGTCCGCCGGGCCGGCGAGTGGCCCGTGCGTCGCATCGACGCCGACGAACTCGGTGAGAATCTGCTCGAACTCGAGGCCCAGATCCTTGAGCCGGGCGCGGAGGATGCGATCCGCCGCCTTGGCCTTGTCGTAGGCCTCGGGCCAGCTGTAGACGAGAGTCCCAACCGCCTTGTAGCCGTAGAAGTAGGCGATGGAGACCTTCAGCTTGTCGGTCTTCTCGCGGCCCCGGATGCCCGACACCCGAACCCGATTCTTCCCGGCCTGCTTAAGCTGGATGGTGGTGAAGTCGGCCACCCCGTCCGGCGTGATGTAGGTGTGCGGGTCGCCCATTTCATAGACGAGTTGTTCGGTCACGCTCGCCACGCTCACGACGCCACCTGTGTGGGGATGCTTGGTCACGACGAAGCTGCCATCGGCGCTGGCCTCCACGATCGGAAAGCCGGGGTTCTCGAGGCCCTTCACCTGGCGCCAGCCCTTGAGCAGGTTGCCGCCGCTCGACTGCGCTCCGCATTCGATGATATGTCCCGCGACGGTCCCCGCCGCGACCTTGTCCCAGTCATTCACATCCCACCCGAACTCGTGGAACAGCGGGCCGAGCGTCAGTCCGGTATCGGTGACCCGGCCGGTGATCACCACCTGGGCGCCGCGCCGCAGGGCCTCCACCATCGGCGCCATGCCGAGATAGGCGTTGGCCGACAGGACCTTGTCGCGGACATCGGTGAGCGGGCGGCCGGTATCGAGATCGCGCAGCTCGTGGCCCCGGCCCATGAGCTCGTCGAGTCTGGGGAGGATATCGTCACCGCTCACCAGTCCGATCTTCACCCTGCCTGACAGCCCCAGCTTCCGCGCCGATTCGCGCACCGCTTCGGCACAGGCCCGGGGATTCACTCCGCCGGCGTTGCTCGTGACCCTGATGCCCTTCGCGGCGATGTCCGGGAGAATCCGCTCCATCAGCGGCACGAAGTCGCGAGCGTATCCATAGCGCGGATCGCGCGACTTCTGCTTCTGCATGATGGACATGGTCACCTCGGCGAGGTAATCCATCATCAGGTAGTCGATGGGCCCGCCCCGCACCTGGCGCACCGGAGCCTCGAGCCAGTCGCCCCAGAACCCCTGGCCCGCCGCGACACGGACGATCTTGGCAGTCATTGCGTACTCGCAGTCGCAGGCGACGGAAGCGGCGCCTCACGGGTCCAGGTGCGATCCAGCTCCGGCACCACGACGATGCCGAGTGGCACGAAGCCATCGCCCAGGCTAAGCACGGGGGCCTCCATGGGAACGAACACGGTGGCGGAGGCGCCGGGCGCGATGGTCACCGGCTCCCCGGGGAGCCTGGTGACATGCGCGGAATCGGCGTAGAGCCTGACGGAGACCGTCACCGACCACCGCTGCCCGGCCGCCGAATCGGCGAGGCCGGGGAAGAGCTCCACCTCCACCGGACCAGCCCCGCGCCCCGGCAGGTCCACGTGCAGTCTGCCGAATGCATAGTTGAGCGGTGACTTGCCCATCTGACGTCCTGCACCATCCAGCATCGTCACCCCGAAGTCGGTGAAAATAGGCCACTGTCCCCGGGCCATGTTCACATCGACCGCCGCGTGGACGGCCCAGTCAGGCAGGGTGAAACGGACATGCTGTGGCTCGCCGCCGCGGGCCGCCACGGTCACCGTCCGCTCTGCGCCAACGAGCACCACGAAGGGCGTGCTTGCGACGGTGTCTGCGCTGACATTGTCGAGAGTCACGGCCACGGCATGCGCCTGACGGGAAGCCTCGATGGTGACCGGGCTCTGCTGCACGACGATGATGGCCGACGCACTGTCGAGTGGGGGCGCCACGGCGACGGCCTCGTAGAATCCGGGGACGACGTCGCGGCCATCGACGAGATACAGTCCGGCCTCCTCGCCGTATCCCGCGCCGATACCGTTCTCCTCCCGATAGGGCTGCCCACCCGGTTCATGCAGGTAGGCCACGACCTGTTCACCGGCGGAGCGGGTGGTGAACGCCACTCCGAAAGGGCGCGAGGGCAAGGCCTTGAAGAACAGCCGTCCCTCGGTGTTGGCGGGCAGCCTGCCGAGATCGGCGCCGATCGTGCCGCCGGTATCGGCGACGGCGATCGTGTTGACCAGCCGGAAGGCCGGACCGGCGAGGCTGTCGGTGGTCCAGCCGGTGACGACCGCCGAGTGGAGCCCCGCTCTGGTGAAGGTCGCGGGGTCATATCCGAGGGTGACCGTCGTGCTCCCCGGCCGGAGGCGCGCCTCACTCGGCGCGTGGAGCCACGGGGCGGAGGAGCGTAGCTTGACCGTGACTTCCGGACTGCCCTCGGGCAGCATGAGCTGAAAGCCCTGCGCCGTGTCGGCCGTCACGCCGGCAATGCGGTGCTGAAAGGCGGCGGTCACTCCGTTGCCAACCGAGCGAACGGCGATATCCGGCGCGGAGCGGCCAGCGGCGAGCCAGCGCCAAGCGGCGCCCACATCCGGCTGACCGGTGCCATCATCGAGATAGCTTCCGGTCGGCATCGGGCGGGCGGTGACCATCAGCGCCTGACGGACCTGACGCGCATCGACCGGTCGCTTCTCCTGCGCGAGCCCGGAAACCAGCAGCGCCGCGAGACCGGCGGCGTGCGGTGAGGCCATGCTGGTGCCGCCCTTCCGCTCGTCGCCCACATTCCAGCGCGGGACGGTCGAGTAGGCCATCCCCGGGGTAACGATGTCGGGCTTGGCGAGCTCTCCGCCGCGCGAGGAGAAATAGGCGACCGGATCGCCGCCGCGTCCGCTCGCCCCGATGAACACCGAGGGAAAGGTCGCGCCGACGGTGAGTGCCCGGCTGGCGGAGCCGGGGAATCCCATGGTCGAGAGCCCCGGACCATCGTTGCCCGCGCTGATCGTGAAGATCACGTCGGGGTGCGCCGCGAGGACCGAGTCGATCAGCTGGTCGATCCGGGCCTGACCCTCTCCCTCGTTGCCGACGCCGAAGCTCATGTTGAGGACCAGCGGGAGCCGGCGTTCCTGCGCGAAGCGCATGGCGTAGCTGATCGCGGCGAGCATGCTGCCGGTGGTCGAGATGCCGCCCTGTGCATTGTTCGCGATCTTGAGGCCGAGCAGCCAGGCACCGGGGGCCACGCCGTTGAAGCCCGAAACTCCGTAGATGTCGTGTCCCGCTGCGATTCCCGCGACGTGGGAGCCGTGCGCGCTGGTGTCGAAGTAGAGATCGAGCCGCGGCTGGCCCTTTTCATCGCGCAGATTCACCGCCAGCGCGAGACCCGGCGCCCGGGTGCCGGTGTGCCAGCCGAAGGTCTCCCTCGCTGTGAGGAAGTCGTGCACCGGCTTCTCGTTCGCAAGCGAGCCATCGCCATCGGTATCGGCGAACAGCACCCAGCCATCGCTGGCGTGGGCGACGAGCACGACGAGGGTATCGCTGTCGTCGCGGTCGCCATTCAGGTCGGACGCGGGCATCTCGCCCAGCGGGATCTCCGCAATGCTGCCGCCGTACAGCGCACCTCCAGCGGCCAGCGCCCGAACCCGGGAGACACCCCGCAACGTCCGGCCCGCGATGGTGACCTCGTCACCGGCAGAAGTCACCGCCACCAGCGGGACCACGCCCTCGCCGGAGAAGTCCCGCAGGTCGAGAATCTTCCGCTCACCACTGGTCGTGGTGAGCAGACCCGGAATCGAGGGATCGATCCCGCTGTCGAGGACCCCGATCAGCACACCGCGCCCGTCATAGGTCGGATGCGCCTTCAGGAAATCCTCGACGCCGGTGGCCCGGAGCGGCATCCACCCGCGGGCGAACGCTTCTTTGGCGGAGAGTACCGGCTTGGGATCGGCGGTCGCATCCTGCCTGGCGGGCGCGTCCGCGCCGCGGCTCTGCGCCGCACTCTCCGGGACGACGGTGGGCGGGGCCTGGGTACAGCCGATGAGCAGGCTCGCGACCGAAGCGATGGCGAGGGACGGCGTCCTGACGGACTGGGGCCACATCATGCGGGGGTCCGTTCAGCCGATCGGCGGTAGCACGAAGGGCCCGATGTGCGGGCCGGCGAAGTTGCTGGTCACGCGCAGCAGAAAGGCGAGCTGGTCCCGGGTCTCCTCGACAGTAATGAGCGCATCGACATGGCCGCGCGCGGCGGCGTACTTGGCATCGAGTTGATGCTCGTAGTCGGCGCGCATCGCGGCGGCGGCGGACTGCACCTCCGGCGCCGGGGGACGCTTCTCAACCCGCGCCTTTGCGAGCTCGACGCCGTGCACCGCTTCCACCGCCGACTCCCCTTCCATCACAGCCATCCTGCCGGTGGGCCAACTGAGAATGAAATCGGGATCGAACCCCTGCCCCGCCATGGCGTAGTAGCCGGCGCCTGAGGCGTGATTCAGCGTCAGCACGATCTTCGGCACCACGGCCGTCGACATCGCCTCCACGAAGCGGGCCCCCGCGCGGATGATGCCTGACTGTTCCGCTTCCGTACCCACCATGAAGCCGCTCACGTCCTGGAGGAACAGCAGCGGAATCCGCTCACGGCTCGCCGTCTCGATGAAGTAGGCGGCCTTCTCGGCGCTCTCGGTATAGATGATGCCGCCGATCCGCGGCATCTGCCCTGCCTTGCCCTTGATGACGGTACGGGCATTGGCGAGGACAGCGACCGGCCGCCCCTCGATGCGAGCATGTCCGCAGAGCAGCTCCCTCGCAAACTCCGGCTGAAACTCATCGAGCCGGCCATCATCGAGGAGGCAGGCCAGCAGGGCGTGCATGTCGTACGAGAGCCGGTGATCGGCGGGAAGGATGTCGTAGAGGTCGGTGAGTGGCCGGCTCGGCGGACGGGGTGGTTCGACCCGGTGCTGCACATGCTGGATCCGCGGCAGGCGTCCAACGTAGCCCCGAACCATGGTCACGCATTCCCGATCCGTCGCGGCTCGATAGTGCGCCACCGCCGAACGGGAGGTGTGCATCGCCGCGCCGCCGAGCGATTCCGCATCCACCACCTGTCCGGTCGCGCCTTTCACGAGATTGGGCCCGCCCAGGCCCATGAAGCTGGTGCCGTCGACCATGAAGATCACATCGGAAAGCGCGGGGAGATACGCCCCGCCGGCGATGCAGCTCCCCATGACGGCGCTCACCTGCGGCACGAAGAGATAGCGCCGCATGATCGAGTTGTAGTAGAAGATGCGAGCGGCGCCGTACTGGCCGGGGAAGACGCCTCCCTGGTAGGGAAGATTGACGCCGGCGGAGTCGACCAGATAGATGATCGGAATCCGCTGCCGCATCGCCACTTCCTGGGCCCGGAGAATCTTGGTGATCGTCTCCGGCCACCACGACCCCGCCTTGACCGTGGCGTCGTTCGCCACGACGACGACCTCGCGTCCCTCCACCACGCCGACGCCAGTGATCACCCCGGCCCCCGGGGCCTGGCCGTCGTACTGGTCGTAGGCGACCAGCAGTCCGAGTTCCAGCCACGGCGTGCCCGGATCGAGAAGCGCGTGGACCCGTTCCCGCGGCGCGAGCTGTCCCTTCTCGTGCATCCTGGCCACGCGCTTGGCGCCACCCCCTTCGCGAAGCTTCGCGGCGAGGGCCAGGTATTCGTCGGTCAGCGCGCGCAGGCGCGGAGGACGGGTCGTGCCGGGAATGGTGGCCAATTGAGGATCGCGGTTGCGGCCCGCGGTGAGCGGGCCAGTAGGAGAAATCGGATTCAACCCTGGAGGTGCTCGCCCGCCCAGATCTCGATGTAATGGATCAGGTCCGAGGTCGGCGTACCCGGACCAAAGAGCTTGCCGACACCCAGCTGCTCCAGCGCCTCCATGTCCTCCTTCGGAATGATCCCGCCCCCGGTGAGCAGGATATCCGGGCGTCCCGCCTCGGTGAGCAATGCCCGGACCCGCGGGAAGAGCGTCATGTGCGCCCCCGAGAGAATCGAGAGCCCCACCACGTCCACATCTTCCTGCACCGCGGCGGTGGCGATCATCTCCGGCGTCTGGTGCAGCCCGGTGTAGATGACCTCCATGCCCGCGTCCCGGAGCGCGGCGGCCACAACCTTTGCACCCCGGTCATGACCATCCAGCCCGGGCTTGGCCACGAGCACGCGGATGGGGCGAGCGAGCGGTTTCCTGTCGAGTGCGGCAACCATGGGAGTCAGGCAGTCAGAGAGTTAGGAATGTTCCGGAACGTCCGTCAGTGCGCCGTCCGGCGCCAATACCAGTTCGACAACCTCGGCGAGACTCGCCGCGATCGGCACATCGCGACCGGCGTGATTCCCCAGTGGATCGAGAAGTATCACCTCCATGCCGGCGCGGCGGGCACCCACCACATCCACCTCGTAGATGTCGCCCACGTACAGCGCCTCATCCGGGGTCAACGCCATGCGCCTGAGCGCCGCCTCGAAGATCCTTGGGTCCGGCTTTTCGAAGCCGACCAGTTGGGAATCGATCACCACCTCGAAGTATCCCCGCAGTCCCGCCACCTCGAGTCCCTCTTCCGCCCGACCGTCACTGTTGGAGACGACGCCCAGCCGATGCCCCGCGGCCCGCAGGCGCTCGAGGGCCTCAATCGTGCCGGGGAGCACGCCGCCCCAGAGGTGCTTCTCCAGGTGCAGCGCGAGCAGCGTCTCCCGCACGATTGGCATCCGCGCCTCCGGCACTCCGGCAAGCCGGAAAAGCGTTTCCAGATAGCGCGAAGCCCGCTCCCGGTCGGTCGCGTCCGCGCGTTCCAGGGAAAGCGCAGCGGGGCGCGCCTGCAGCGCGAGCGATTCCGCCGTGAGCGGCACTCCCGTGGCCAGGGCCACCGCCGGTGCGATCCGCGGATAGTCCAGGAACAGGAGCGTATTCCCCGCGTCGAACAGAACCGCCTTGCGACTCACCGGAACCGGTACAATCCTGCGATTCCGTTGATCGCGGCCACCGCCTCCGGATCGTAGAGCACCTCGACCTCGACCTTCTGCCGGAGGGCCTCTTCGATCGCGTCGTCGATCAGGTCGAGCACCGGTTGGACATCGCCGTCATTGCGAAGCTCCCGTTCGGTGATGGCGAGCCGGCCCGTCTTGGCCGAGCGGAAGCCCGGACCCTGGGCATCGGCATCAACGAGGAGGGTACGGACCTGGCCCCGCGCGAGCGCGCGCAGCGTCGCCTCCGCGCCGTCCGATGCCCAGCCGGCACCGAGGGCATCCTCTAGCCCATGCGCGATGGTGCGCTCCGATTCGCGCTCGAACTCGGCGCGCGTCGCGAGCGTCGCCTCGTACACCACCGCAGTCTTGGCCTCCTTGGGATTCAGGCTTACCACACCCATGAGGCGCTCGGCAAGGTAGGGGTGCAGAAACGCCGCCACCGCACCGGCATCGTTGCCGGGCCCCGCGAGCACGACGCCGTGAACGGGACGCTTCCGGTGCAGCGCAAAGAGCCGTTCAGCGATGGCGGCGTAGTGCCGCTGCTTCTCCTCACGGATGCGGTTGTGGTACTGAAATTCGCCCTTGCCGGGTGAGCCCTGCCGATCGCTGTGAAAGCGCCCGCCGCGGGTGCTGTCGGCCCGAAGGTCCTCGACCTCCTCGGCGCCGAAGGCGGTCACCTCGAAGAAGCGCGCCGCCGTGCGGTCCAGCACCACGGTGAGCAGCGTCCCGATCTCGTCCTCGACGGAGGCGAGTTCCCGCACCAGCGCGGTGCGGTCCACGGCCAGGCGGGAGCGGTGCACGCTGGGAAGGCCCACGAGCTCGAAGAGCTTGAGCGGTCCGCAGGCGAAGATCGCGAGCCCCTGCGTGGCGGGCAGTCGCGCGGCGTCCTTGAGCTGGTCGTGGATTCGCTTGAGGTCGGCACCCACTTCATCGCGCTGTTTCCGGGTGAGGCCCAGGCCCTCCAGCGCCCCCTCGACTTCACGGATGCGGTTCTTGAGCTTGATGAGATACTTGCCGCGGGAACGGTCCCGGGGCTCGATCTTCAGGTAGCAGGTGACGATGCGATGATCGTCGGTGCGGAGTTTGGTCAGCCGCGCCAGCAGTTTCTGTATTTCGTTCGCCATGGGTCTTTCGGCTGCGGGCGGTCAATCCCGGCCCTCGGCAAAGATGCGGAGGACGGAACGACTGCGCCCGCGGCGTTGATTTAGAAGAACACGGGTTCCCGGTAGGTCCCGTAGACGGATTCCATCACGTGCCTGATCTCGAAGAGCGTGCAGTAGGCCCGGGCACAGTCGAGCATTGCGGGAATGACGTTGCGGCCTTCCGCCGCGGCCCGGCGCAGCTCCGCCAGACGCTGGTCCGCCAGGGACTGGTCCCGGGAGGAGCGCAGCGCAGCCATCCTCTCGCGCTGCTGCCGTTCGGCATCCCCGCCAACCTTCAGGATGTCGACCTCGCCCTCATTCTCCTCGACACACTCGTTGAGTCCCACAATCAGGCGGCGGCGCTGCTCGACCTCCGACTGAAAGCGTGAGGCCGACTGGGCGATCTGCCGTTGGAACCAGCCGCCCTCAATCGCCCGGACCACGCCGCCCTGGGCTTCGATCTCGGCGAAGAGTCCGGCGGCCTCCCGCTCGAGACCATCCGTCAGCGCCTCGACGTAATACGATCCGCCCAGCGGGTCGGCGACGTTCGGGACGCCGGTCTCGCAGGCCAGGATCTGCTGGGTGCGGAGGGCGATGCGCACCGAGTCCTCGGTGGGGAGCGCCAGCGTCTCATCCAGCGCATTGGTGTGCAGCGATTGCGTGCCGCCGAGCACCGCGGCGAGCCCCTGGTAGGCGACCCGGACGATGTTGTTGTACGGCTGCTGCGCAGTGAGCGAGACGCCCGCCGTCTGACAGTGGAAACGCATCTGCCAGCTGCGGGGATTGGTGGCGCCGTACTTCTGACGCATCGTCCGGGCCCAGATGCGCCGGGCGGCGCGCAGCTTGGCGATCTCCTCGAAAAAGTCGTTATGCACGTCCCAGAAGAAGGAGAGTCGCGGCGCGAAGCTGTCCACGTCGAGCCCGCGGGCGATACCATGCTCCACGTAGCAGAAGCCGTTCGCGAGCGTGAACGCCAGTTCCTGCGCCGCAGTCGATCCTGCCTCGCGAATGTGATAGCCGGAGATGGAGATCGTGTTCCAGCTCGGCGTGTGCTCGGCGGCCCACTCGAACAGATCCACGATCACCTTGAGCGCCGGCTCCACCGGGAAGATCCAGGCATGCTGGGCCATGTACTCCTTCAGCA
>JBDTTN010000055.1:0-10086 GCA_039930625.1 Gemmatimonadota bacterium
AGGGTCTGGTGCAGACGGGCCACCTTGAGCGAAAGGGTATCGCCCTCCTGCTTGACGTCGAGCACCCCTGCGATCGCGGCGCAGCTGCTCGTGAGGCCGGCGGCATCCGCCTCGAGCGTGAGCTGCACCACCTGCTCCGCGCCGAGTGAGGCGATCAGCTCACGGGGAGTACCGAGCGCGATGATCCGGCCGTGATCGACCACGGCGACGCGATCGCAGAGTCGCTCCGCCTCGTCCATGTAGTGGGTGGTGATGAGCACGGTGCGCCCGGTCGCCTTGAATCCGCCGATGAGCTCCCAGAGCTGGCGCCGGGACTGGGGATCGAGCCCGGTCGTCGGCTCGTCGAGGAAGAGCAGCTCCGGCTCGCCGACGAGCGCGCAGGCGAGTGCCAGTCGCTGCTTCTGGCCACCGGAGAGCTGCCCCACCCTGGCCCCGCGTTTCTCGATCAGCTGGACCTGCCCGAGGATCGCCGCCACGGTATTGCCGCCCGGATAGAAACTCCGGAACATGGCGATGGTTTCCTCGACGGTGAGCTTCTCGGAGAACTGGGTCTCCTGCAGCGAAACCCCGATGCGAGTTCTCAGCTCCCGGGAGTCGCGGTCCCAGCGGAGGCCGAGGACCGCCACCTCCCCCGAGTCGGGAGTCTGCAGCCCTTCGCAGATTTCAAGGGTGGTCGTCTTGCCGGCGCCGTTGGGCCCGAGCAGGCCGAAGCACTCTCCCGGATGCACATCGAGGTCGAGCCCGTCCACCGCGCGCACGTCCTTGTAATGCTTGCGCAGGTCCCGGAGCAGCAAGGCGGAGGATGCGGTCATGGCTGGTGCCGAGCCTGACAACCGATCCAGAAGCGCAGCAGCAGCTTCGTGCTGGCGAAGACCTGCACTTCGGGATCGTTGAGCGCCCGCTCCCGCGCCTCGAGTTTGAGGTCGAGATGCGGGCGGGTCCGGTCCTTCAGATGGAAGGCCTGTCTCGGTGCGCCGACGCGCTGGCGCAGCAGGTCCAGTTCAGCGAGGTCGTTGTTGCTGGACAGGACATGCGACCAGCCCGGTGCGAGGAGGTTCTCACGGTCCATTAGGAGCATCTCAGGAAGGTAATCCGTGCCATGGCCCATTTCCTGTTGGGCCCCCACCTGTATAGAATTAGGCACTCGCCGTCCACGAACCACCGGGGTGCCCGTGCCGAAGTTTCCCGCCCAGCTTGATGCGGTACCCATGCCCGTGGGAGCGGGCGAGCAGGTCATCGCCCGGTGGGACGCGACCGAAATCGTGCTGATCACCGGCGCCTCGCCACCCGCGCTGAGGGCCCTGGCGGAGCAGGTCGCCTTCCGTGCCATGCGGGACACCCCCTTCCATGTCCCGGCCTATTCCGCCGCGGACACCGAGGACACGCGGGTGTACATCGCCCGCGAGGTCGGCCACGCTGTCGGCCTCGCCGTGCTGCGGCCTCGGCCGCGCTGGGCCTGGTGGTCGTGGGATGACTGGGACGAGGAGCGCCGCCCCGCGACTGGCGTCGCGCCGATGACCTCCTGGACGGTCGAGACCATCTGGACCCATGCCGCCTCACAGTCCCGCGGCCTGGCGCACCGCCTGCTCGAAGTGGCGAGCGTGCAGGTCGATCAGCCGATCACTTCCTTCGGCTGGCGGCGGCCCTTCACGCCATCCGGCGAGGAATTTGTGAGGCGGCACTGTCCCGGTGGGTTCTGGGTGCCGGATTGACGGCGTCGGTGTGCTCCACATCTGACGGGCGGCCCGAATGGGCCGCCCGTCTGGCATCCCAGGGCAGGGCGGGACGCCGATCCGTTCTACAGGAAATTCCGCACGATCGGTATCTGATCCCGCCTGAGCCAGGCCACTACCGCGCCACAGACGAACACCGTGACTGCCAGCCCGAAGAGCAGGCCGCCGTCGTTCTGCACCACGATGCCGAGTCTGGTCAGGTGGGAGATGATTGCGCCTGAGATCACCCCAAGGGCGATGACGGCGCCGATGCCAGCGGTGGCAGGGATCAGCAGCAGAATGGCGGCAATCAGTTCCACGACCCCGCTCCCGATGCGGCCCCACGGTTCCAGACCGAGCGTGGAGAAGATATAGACTGACTCCGGCGCGCCGGTGAACTTGAAATACAGCGTCTGCAGCAGAATCACCGCCGCGATGATCTGACAGGCCCAACTGAGGTAGTTCGCGCTCTTGGGCAGGGTCATGACATGCGATTCCAGCATCGGGGCTCCTGAGGGCTGAGGGCTCGAGGCCGGCACCCAACCGGCGCCGGCAGCTATTGGTGACTTCGGACTGCCGCGTGGTGGTGCCTCACCAGGTGCCATAGCTCCCGGGCGGTCGCGGGCCGGGCACCGGCGGCGACATTCGCGGCGGCGATGGTGAAGAGTAGCCGCCACTGCTCACGTAGAGTACGATACGCACTGGCAAGCCGGTTCCCCGGATCGTAGATGCTGGTGGCCTCCGCCGTCGCGCCGTTCAGTTCCACCACTTTGAAGTTCCGCCCCGCCTTGAAGTCCTCCACGTTCGGCGTCCGGATGTCGTAGCGGCCGAACCAGAATCCGGCAAACCCCTGGCTGAGGCGATCAATCGCCGCCTCCAGCGCCTCGGTGGTGACCCATCCGCCATCGAAGAACGCCGCGCCCCGGCAGTGAGTTCCCAGCTCCACCAGTTGAACCCGCTCGCCGGCGGAAGGGATGTCGGCCAGCCTGGCTGCATGCAGCCGCAGGTAGAACTTCGCCATGCACACCGCCCGGTCGTCGGCGAGGATCAGCTCCTCCAATGAGCGCTCGCCATCTCCAGTGACGGCGGGGAAGCGCTTCTCCGTGACCGAGAAGATCCGCCCCGAGGTCTGACCGGGCACTCTCACATAGAACACCCCGAACTCCTGCCCTGGTGCATACTCCTGGACGATCACATTCCCCTGCGCGCGGGTCAGGTAGGTCTCGACCTCCGCGGTGCTCCGGGCAATCGCGACCCCGGAGCCGCGCTCACCCACATCAGGTTTGAGCACCAGCGGCCATGGTAGAGGCAAGGTTCGCTGGAACGCCAGCGCCTGCGCGATACGCTCTCCCTTGGGCAGCTGCGCGGGAACCAGACTCCAGGGGGCGATGCGGTCTGCACTGCCCGCCAGGCCGGCGAGAATCTGCGACTTCGATTCGCCGACGAATCCTCCTCCCGGGATACCCGGATTCACCGCGGTAAACAGCAGCAGGCTCCGATGTTTGAACGCGAGCCAGAGCACATATGCCACGATCGGGGGATAGAACGCCCATCTTGGCCAGAACTCCCAGCGGGTGAGGCGGCGCCAGCGTGAGAGCAGCATCCGCCGTCCGCGCCAGGTGGCGAGCGGGATGAGAAACTTGAGCAGCAGGAAGAGGACGATCGCGCTGACAAAGAGGTAGAGCGCGGCCCGCTCCCGGAAGATGGACAGCGCTCGCTGGGTGGCTTCGCCAAAGACGGCGGAGACGCCCACAAGGATCGGGGTCCAGATGGCGCACGCCACGAAGAAGTACGCCGCAAAGCGGGTGAGGCTGGTGCGCAGCATCCCCGCCGCGAAATAGGTGGGGAGTCGGGTGCCCGGCAGTACCCGGGTCGCGAACACCAGGACCGCACCCCGTCGCTCGATCCAGGTCGAGCTCCACGCGACCGCCTCGGGCGTGAGGAACCAGCGCAGCGGGGCATGTCGGAGTACGGCGCGTCCCAGCGAGCGACCGGCGAGGAAGACCAGGATGTCTCCCACGAAGATGCCGACGAAGCAGGCCAACGTGCCGGTCAGGAATCCGATCGTCCCTCTGGCGATCATCAATCCCGTTGTGATGCAGGTGAGGTCTTCGCTGATCATCGTGGCCAGCGCGATCAGCAGGCAGACGATCGCCAGGGCCATTCCGGTGATCCTCGGCAGGCTCCGCGGATCGAACGGCACGGCCGCCGCCGCGATCCGGTCGGGTGCGGCAGTCGCGCGGGTGACCGCCGTGCCCAGTTCGGCCCGCGCCACGAAGTCGCTCACTGGCGCCGCGATCCGCTCCGGGTACATGAACGCGGTGAAGTGATCGCCGTCATCCATCCTGAGCTCGGCCTGCGGCACGATCCGGGCATGCTCCAGCGCGAGTGCTGGACTCACGAGCGGGTCGTGTTCGCCCTGCAGGATCAGCATCGGCCCGGTGTAGCTCTGCAGAATGGAGCGCAGCGGGCGCTGGTCGGTATCGTAGAAGTTCCGCGCGTAGGCCACGCTGAGGTCGGCGTCGTCCAGCCAGCCGAAGTGCGGAGTTCCCGCGCGCAGCAGCCACAGGCCCCCGAGTTGCAGCCCGTGGATCAGGTGGTTGAGGTGATAGTCGCCGAGCAGCTCGTACTCCTGCGCGCCGATCGCCGACAGCATGGTAATTGAGCGCACCCGCGACGGTGCCAGATCCTCCATCTGCAGCACCACGCCGCCGCCCATGCTGAAGCCGAGCAGATGCGCTTCAGGAATCCTCAGGCTGTCAAGGAGTTGCAGCAGATAGTGCGCGTGAGCCCGATTGGAATAGTCGGGCACATCCCAGCTCGACCCCCCGAAGCCCGGCAGGTCCGGTGCGATCGTATGGAAGCGTTCGCCGAGCAGTTTGGCGACGGCGGTGACTTCGCCATTGTCCCCGGGGCTGCCGTGCACCAGGACGATGGTCGGTGCCGAGCTGTCCGCCGGTGTGAACTCTCGGTAGGCCAGACGCGCCGGTTGTCCCAGTTCCTGGTCACCGCGCACCGCATGGAGCGTCACCGTCCGCTCATCGCTGTCCGGAGTGCTCGCGTGCGGATGCATGAGCCGCACGACATGGGACGCTGTCAGCAGCAGCAGGTAACTCCACAGCAGCCAGTGCCGCTGCCGCGGCGCCGGCTCGGGCACGTCGTCGGTCTCGGAGGTCAACTGGGTGAAGGGCAGTGCAAGGCGCGGCGCGCCAGCGTGATGGCCGGCAGGGCTGCACCGCGGCAGGGAGCGTCAGGGGTATGCAGCCAGGACACCTGGTGCGCGGTGACCCGAATCTCGCTGAAGCTCTGGGTCTCGGCATCCTCGCGGTGCATGCAGACCGAACAGCGCCCGCGCTCGGGAAGATGGCTACGGTGCAGCGATTCCAGCTGCTGCACGCTGATCTCGTGCAAGGCCCCGAACAGTGCCTGGCGCGACGCGGCCACCTCGGGCTCGGTCACCGACGAACTGGTCATGATCAGGCCCGCCCTGGCGTGAGACGTCACCTCGAGGGTGCTCCCGTCCCACCCCGCCAGCCGGACGGGTCCGCCTGGTTCTACCGCGATGAGGACGAAGGGCTGCGTGGCCCCGAGGTCGGTTGTGCCGAGGCCGGCGACGGCCTCCGCCGCGGTGGGATGCGCGATCAGCTGCAGGGGGAGCAGTCCGCGGCTCCGTGGCGACGGCGGCGCCACATATCCCGGCACCCGATAGCGATTCAGGATGCCGAGACTCAGGCCGAAGGCGTTGCTCGCGAGCCAGGTCCCGCCGAAGTTGCCGTCGAGGGGAGCGATGTACTGTACCGCACCCCCGTCCCGCACCGCCGGCGGCAGGGCCGGGGCCCGGGTGAGGCGCTCATCGCGGTTGAAGCAGAGGGTATAGCCGAGCCGATCGGGGAGCCAGCTTACCGTGCACATGCGGTGTCGTGGCGCGATGCGGCGATGGTGGACGGTGCCACGCCGAACTCGTCCCCCGCCTCGCATCCGGTCCGCCGCAGCAACTGCTTGATCAGGGCGTAATGGTGCACGGTGTGACTCACCAGGAACTGCAGCTCCCGCTTCAGCGAGGACTGGCTCCAGTCAGGCGCGCCGTCGTCGCCGGCGACGCTGCGGGTGGTGATTCGAATCGTCCGGGCGCCGAGATCGGCGGGCAGCCGGGCCAGGTCGGTGGCGAATCCCAGCGCCGTGGCGATCGCCAGCTCTCGATCAGTTTCGAGTGGGACATGGCGATGCCGGGCGTCATAGTCAATCTCGTCGGTCGCGAGGCCGGTCAGCAGGGCTCGGTAGTGATCGAGCACATGCCGGAAGTGCACCCCGATCGCCGACACCCCGGGTGCCACACCGCCGGTGGCGTAGGTTGTGTCGTCCATCCGGCGCAGGACATCCACCGCCTGCTGCAGGACGATGAGATTGCCCTCCACGGCCTCCATACGATCCGTCATTCTGGCTCCAGTACCACGGGAATGAATCGGGCCGACACCGCCTGATGCAGGCGGTCGGCAAGTCGTTTCCGGTCACGCTCGGCAATGGGCGCATCGCCGAAGCGGACCGTTGCTTCAATCCACGGCAGCCGGGCCAGCGCGGCCAGGTGCCGCCCGAAGGTCATCTCTCCCCACCAGCATACCGAAAGATGGGCCGGAATGCTCCCGGCCGATGTGCGGTACCCGACACTCGCATGGTGCACGGGGCTTCCCGACTGCGCCGCCCATTCCAGCAGGGCGGGGCGGAAGGGAAGCACTTCGTGACCCGCGGAGCTGGTGGCTTCCGCGAAGACCACGACGCCATCTCCCTCGGCGATCGCACGGGCCAGGCTTCCCTGCACCCGGACCGCGTCCCGCTTGACCGTACGGTCGATGAAGATCGTCGCCATCGCGCGAGCCAGCAGCCCTACCGCCGGCCAGCCACGCACTTCCCGCTTCGCCACGAACCGCGCCGGCATCACCGCCGCGTAGGTGACGATGTCGAGGTAGCTCAGGTGGTTCGAGACCAGGAAGAATGGCGCCCGCGGCACCTCGCCCTCGATCCGCACCCTGAGTCCGAGCAGTACCGCGACGCCGCGCGCCCAGCCACGGAAAATCATGCGCCGCACCGCGTGGCGCAGATCGGCGAAGGGCAGCGCCAGCAGCGTCAGCACTCCCCACGTCGTGATCACCAGCGCCGACCATGCGGCCAGGGCGGCGAGCCGTCCCCATGCCAGAAGCGGCGTGACGTCGCCCGCGGCCTCAGCGGAAGAAGAAGCGATAGCTGTGCTCGTCGAGACTTGCGACATCGAGGGCCACCAGAAAGTCGATGGTCTTGAACTGCCGGTCGATCGCAGGCGGACCGAACACCTTGGCGCCGAGCTGCAGGTAACTCTGGAACAGCGGCGGGATCTTCACCGTAGCTGCGCGCACCGCGATCGGGTCTGCCCCGGCACACCCCATCCCCGGCAGCGGTGGTGCCAGCAGGGTCGGATGGAGATGCCCCTCCCGCTCCAGGAATGCCATCGTGGCCTGGCCCAGTGCCACGTCCTGAGAGGTGAGCGAGCAGCAGCCGAAGATGTAGCGCTTCTGGTTCTGCAGCAGGTAGAGCGCCAGTCCGCGCCACAACAGATTCAGCACCCGTCCATTCCGATGCTCCCGCGCTACGCAGGCCCGCCCGACCTCGACCCCATTCTCGATGAATTCCCGCGGCAGGCCGCTCAGATCAAACTCCCCGGCCGAGTAGAACCCCTGCCGCGATTCCGCCATGGCGGAAGTCTGCAGCCGATAGGTGCCGACGACTTCCCCCGTGGTCTGGCAGGCGATCAGCAGATGGTGAAAATACGGATCGAGATCGTCGTGGTCCCGCCCGGTGGCGAAGGCACTGTCGAGACCTTCACCCAGCTCGAGGTTGAAGATCTCGAAGCGCAGCCGCTCGATCGCGTCGAGGTCCTCCACCGTCTGCGCGAACCGGACGACGTAGCGCCCCGCAGCGAGCTCCTCCGCGGGGAGCAGGTGCGGGAAGCTCGGATACGGGACATCCAGCTCGCGGGAGGCGAACTCGGTGTCGGCGCCGGGACGGCGCGGGTCGGGCGCTGCGGTCATAGGGTGGCCCCCGGACGGATGGGGCGCATGGGTACAACGAGTCGACTGAGCATTTGGTTCCTCCGTTCCGCGTGGGTGAACGGAGCGGCGAATCGGTCACACCCCGGTGACGAGCGGGTATCCAACTCGCATGCTGCCCTAATCTTCACGCCGGAGCCGCCGGCCGCTAGGCTCGTGGCGAGGCTAGCGCCAGTCGCCCACCAGCACCCACGCGCCCCAGTAGTATGGGTGGGCATACTTCGGGTCCCGCTTCAGGGTGAGCTGCGCCTGCCGCAGCGCCTCGGCGGTGTCCATCGTCCGCATATTCCTGTAGAAGGCGGTGATCAGCACCGCCGTGGCGGCGTCGTCCACCGGCCAGAGCGAGGCCACCACTGCCGGCACTCCCACGTCGAGAAAGGCGGTCGCCGGGCTGTTGGGCCAACCCGCCACCTGCTCATCCGCCACCGCGGTGTTGCACGCCGAGAGAACCACCAGCCGATGGTGGCCAAACCCGATCAGCTTCCAGACTTCACGCAGGGTCAACCTGCCGTCTTCCTTGGGAGTCGCGCTGGGCGCCAGGGTGAGGAAAGTGTTGTCGAAGTTCTGATAGTCCAGGTTTCCGTGGGTCGCGAAGTGCACCACGTTGAAGCTCGGCGCGAGCGCCTTGGCGCGCGCCTCGGTCGCATCGGTGCGCAGGAAGACCGTCGTCGTGGGATAGAGTCGCTTGAGGTCCATCACCTCGCGTTCGGCGCTGGGCAGCGTGTTGTCGGCATTGCCGAAGGCCGCCAGTCGCAGCGCCGGTCGCGGACCGGTCCTCGGCGGGGCCACCTTCAATTCGGTCACGTAGAAGATAGTGTGGGCATCGCCGAGGGTGCGGGCATCGCTGTCGGCGCTCTCGGCCAGGATCTGGAAGGGGAGGAAGTAGAGGCTGCCGCTCGGGACGATGGCAAGCCGCTTCCGGGTGCCCAGCTCCTTTTTGATCGGGGCGATGAGCCACTGGTAGAGCAGTGCCGACTGCTGTCTCACGTCGCCGGCGGGCCGCGCCTCGGGAGGCGCTTGTCCCGCTGCGCCTGAGCGCCGCACCGACGCGAGCGTTGCGGTGGGATTCCGTGCCAGCTTCACCAGGAGGTCGATATTGCGGTCGAGGGTATCGCGCCGCAGCTCGACCACCTTGGCCACGAGGGTATCGGAGGTGACCACGAAGATGTACAGCTCCTGCTCGCCCAGCAGGTAGGCGAGGAGCGCCACATCCGGCTTGAGCTCCAGCCGCACACTCCGCAGGTCCCGCAGGCTGACGCTCATGTGGTTCTTGAGCTCGGGCTCATCCCGCATGATCTGATTGACGAACCCGAGATAGTCCTCTTCCGCCACGCTTCTGGACTGCTCCAGCGCGCGGATCTTCTCCTTGTTGCGCGCGCTGTCAGGCACGGCCCGTTCGTGGGCCAGCTGCTCGGTGACGCCGTCCAGCCTGGTCTTGCGCCGCTCCTCCTCGGCCAGCAGCCGCGCCTTGGTGCTGTCGGCGAACTGGATGCCGAGCCCGCGGAACTTGCCGCGCAGCTCTTCATTCATGCTCTGTTCCAATACCGTCAGCGCCTTTTCGCCCTGCCCCTGGCGTATCAGCAGCCCGACCAGCGCCTCGTAGAGGCGGCCCTGCACCCGGCCCGAGGCGAACAGTTTCTGGGCGCCCTCCCCGCCGACGACCTTGTTGCGAAGCTGTTCGACGACACCGACTGCCTCCTGGAACAGCTGCAGCGCGCCGGTTGTGTCTCCCTGATCCCGGTGGACCTGTCCCAGGAGGAAGAGCGGTTCCCAGAGGTACTTCACGGCGCCGATGTCGCGCGCGGTGCGTACCGCCTCATCGAGTGGCGGTCTCGCGCCCGCGAGATCGCCCTGCACGTAGGCGAGCTTGCCCTGCTGGGTCAGGACCTCGACGATCTGGTCGCGCAGGCCCATCCGCCGCCGCAGGGTATCCGCCGCCTGCAGCCACTGGGCGGCCTCGGGGTAGCGGCCCCGCTCCAGCGCGGTCTTGCCGAGCAGGGTGAGCGCGGTGGCGGTGGTCCGCGCTGTCTGCACCGCCCGCGCGGCCGCGAGCGCGTCGGTGAGCCAGCGTTCGGCCTCGTCGAATCGGGCCTGCTCGTAGTAGACCTCGCCGATATTGCCCAGCAGCAACGGGTAGGAATCGCCCTCGGCACCTTTCGCCTTCACGATGTCGAGTGCGCGGTTGAACTGGGCGAGGGCCTTGGGGTAGTCGCCCTGCCAGAAGGCCATGACCCCGATACTGGTGATCACGTCGGCCTGCTTGGAGGACCTCCGCAGGGCGACGAACATGCTCTCCG
>JBDTTN010000056.1:0-9899 GCA_039930625.1 Gemmatimonadota bacterium
TGCGGGGAGTGGCCCCGTGCGCCGTGCACTCAGCACCACGAGACCCACCAGCATCGCCCCGGCCAGTAGGTCGCCGAGGCGCCTCAGCGTCATGGGTGAAAGCGACTCTTGAGCAGCCGGCCCCATGCCCAGGTCAGGGGGAAGACCTTGGTGGTGGGACCTCCGTCGGCGACGATCGGATAGCCCTCATTGGCCCAGCGGAAGATGCCACCTTCGAGGTTGGAGACCCGGGTGAAGCCCTCGTTGGTGAGGGCGATGACCATCGCGGTGCCCTGCACCCCTGTCGCGTCGTAGACTACCAGCGGCTGGTCCTTCGAGATCTGATTGAGCGGGTGCAGGTCGGGCGCCGTTGGATCGATCTCGACGGAAGCATCGATGCGACTCACACTGTACTGCTCCGGCGGCCGTGCGTCGATAAGCATCGGCGGCGGGCGATTGGGATCCTTCATCCAGGCCACCAGCTCCGCCGGTGCCACCTGGCGCACCCCCTGAAACTTGAGTCGCAGCGCCTGGCGGAGCGCGAGGCTGCCGAGCGGGCTCCCGTCCCACAGGAGACCGGCGAGCACGGCAAGGAGAAAAACCAGGGCGAGAATGGTGCGCTTGGTGAAGCGCTTGCGGGTCGGCTTGGCTGGCGGCATGCGGGGAGGATGCGGGAGGTCCCGCAGGTTGTCAACGCGGGGGGTGGGCCTGGAGACCCTCGCCAGCGGCCCGTTAGGCCCGTCGCCCAAGAAATTTGGCCTGACCCGGAACGGATCAGGGGTGATGGATCGGAAGGCCTCCGAGTCCATCACCCCTGCAAGTCCCGCGATCGCAGTCAGGTGCTAGCGGCGGCCGCCCTGGCCCCGCCCGCCCCTGTCGCGGTCGTCCAGCTTCCGGGTCTTGGCCAGCTCCTCGGCCTGCTTGGCCGCGAGGCGGATCATCCGGTCGGGACTCTCCGACTTCATGATCTGTCGGGCGGCACCGGCAGTGAAAGTGACCTTCCCCTCCGCGAGCTCCGCCGTGAGCGGACGACCGGTCGTCAGCTCGAAGCAGCCGAGCACATTCTCCCCGCCGCCCTGGGCAGACCGCACCCGATCAGCCAGGGCCTCCCGGCCGTTCAGCCCCTCAAGGGTGACCGGTGGGCTGCCGAAGGGAGTGATCGGCTGGATCAGCAGCGCCACCTTGGCGCCGGTGAGTGAGGGGGCAATACGCACATCCTTGCCGCCGACCTCGCGGGCCCAGCGGATGGCTTCCCGCTCGGCGGGAGACGGGGGGCCGCCCCTGACCGAGGCGGTGGCACTCTTGGCCGGGGCGCCGGAGGACTTCTTCTCCTGCGCACGCTTGATGGCCTTGATGTATTCGGGCTCGTCGTTCGACACGGCTGATTCTCCGACTGGCAACGGTAAAGTTATGGGGACGGAGAAGATACACCCCTCACCGCTGCATCACCATTGCCCAGAGTCCGTAGCACCGCAGGAGCGTCGAGGCCCACCTGATCACCGACCAGTGGATGAACAGCCGCCCAGCCGATTGAGCACGCTTGTGAGGTCGGGCCACGACCCGTCGCCAAAGTGAATCCGGTAGCAGGGATCGATCTGCACCGGGTCGATCTAGTCCTCGGACCGGCGACCGACTTCCCGAAAGAGCTTCCGCCAGTACTCCGTCATCATGACGAGCGAGGGGCCGGTGTCGAAGGTGAAACCCGCGGACCTCCATACTCCGGCCCAGTCCCTCGGGGGTACTCGTGCCGGTCCAGCACCGTCACCCGGTATCCGGCATGCGCCAGTCTGACGGCGGTCGCGAAACCGCGGAACCCGGAGCCGATCACCAGCGCGCTGGTGCGGCCGGAGGTGGGGCCCGGTATCCCGGCGGAATCGAGTATTGAGTCAGGCGAGGCGGTGGGCGGCATATCAGCTCCGGCCCGCGAGGCGTGGGGCTGGCTCGATTTCAGGTTCGGGGATGTGTTCGGCGCCGATCTTGAGCCCGGCACGACGGAGCTTGGCGCCGGTGAGCTCGGCGCCCTTGCCCCCCAGCACGATCAGGGTCCCGGGCGGGAGCAGGCGCGGCAGCCGGCGCAGCTCGGGCAGGTGCAATACGACATTCGCCGGATCAGCCGCCGACAGCGCCACCACCCGGGGCGCCAGGGTCCAGGCGGCGTCCACCAGATCCTTGCTAGGCAGGTCCGCGCCGAGATAGTGTACCCGCCAGCCGCTCGCCTGCAGCTGCGTCAGCGTAACGAGGAAGCCCCACTCATGGTGCTCGCCAGAAAGACACGACGCCAGCAGCACCGGGCCATTGGCGGGCCCGTTGGCGAGATCGGCCTTCAACTGCTGAACCACCACCTCGCTGGCGAGATGCTCCACGGCAACGCTCAGCTTACCGAGCGCCCACAGATCGCCGATGACTTCTCCCAAGGGCATGACGATCTCCCGCCCAAAGGCCCCGATGTCCATGCGGCGCCGATGCTGGGCCAGCAGGAGCGACAGCCGGTCCCGGTCCAGCCGGCGTGATGCGTCCAGCAGCAGCGCCAGCGGCGACCCGTCGGTCACGCGCCCCTCCGCCCGTGCAAGGACCGACTCGCGCGGCTCCCGAACCAGCTCGCCGATGCGTTCCCCGGCGGCGCAGAGCCGGGCAAAGGCGCGCAGCAGGGCGACCTGTTCAACGCTGTAGACCCGATAACGATTGGGCTGGCGCTGCGGCCGCACCACCTCGTAGCGTCGCTCCCAGGCGCGGAGCCGAGCGGTGGCCAGGCCGGTCAATTCGGCGACTTCGTGAATCTCATAAGAGCGGTTGGCGCTGACTGCGGTCATCGAGTCCTGGAGCTGTTGCCGGGATGTTCAAGGTTTGTAGTATGAACAATGAACAGTATAGTCCCCCCTCACACCCCCCGCCACCTCTCACTATTTTCCGCCGTCCTCTCCCGGAGCCTCGCCCTGACCACCCCGGCCACGCTGCGCCGCCCGACCCCTGAATCCCCCATGCCCGATACCGCCTGGCGCACGATCAACTCCCTGCGTGTCCTCGCGATGGACGCCGTCGAGCAGGCGCAGTCGGGCCACCCTGGCACTCCCATGGCGCTCGCGCCGGCGGCATATGTGCTCTGGGATCGCTTCCTCCGATTCGACCCGACGGCGCCTGACTGGCCGGACCGCGACCGCTTCGTGCTCTCCTGCGGGCACGCCTCGATGCTCCTCTACGGTCTGCTGCACCTCAGCGGCTACGACGTCAGTCTCGAGGACCTGAAGCAGTTCCGGCAGTGGGGATCGAAGACCCCGGGCCATCCGGAGCGGGGCCATACACCGGGCGTCGAAACCACCACCGGTCCCCTGGGCCAGGGTCTGGGCAACGCCGTCGGGATGGCGATCGCGGAGCGGATGCTCGCGGACCGGTTCAATCGTGCCAACTTCCCGGTGGTGAATCACCGGGTGTGGGGCTTCGTGAGTGACGGCGACCTCATGGAGGGTGTCGCGAGCGAAGCCGCCTCCATCGCGGGGCACCTGCGGCTGGGCCACATCAATCTGATTTTCGACGACAATCACATCACCATCGATGGCGATACCGCCCTCTCCTTTACCGAAGATGTCGGCCGGCGCTTCGAGGCCTACGGCTGGCAGGTGCTGCGGGTCACCGATGGCAATGATCTCGACGCCATCGCTGCGGCGCTCACCTCCGCCCGCGACGAAATCGCCCGGCCCACGCTGATCTGCCTCAAGACGCGGATCGGCGACCCGGCGCCGACGAAGGGCAACACCGCCGCCGCGCACGGCGCCCCGCTCGGCAAGGACGAAATTGCCAAGACCAAGGCGATTCTCGGCTGGCCGGAGACGCCGTTCCACGTGGCGCCGGAGGCCGCGGCGTGGCGCACCCACTGTCTGGCCCGCGGCCGAGCCGCGCACGCCGTGTGGGACGAGCAGTTCGCCCGGTATCGTACCGCGCACCCCGCCGACGCTGCCGCGTTCGAGCAGTGGCTCTCCGGCGCGCTTCCCGCGGGCTGGGAGAGTGGCCTGCCCTCCTTTACCCCGGCCGACGGGCAGCTGGCGACTCGTCAGGCATCGGCAAAGGTGCTCAACGCCCTCGCGGCGAAGCTGCCGAACCTCGTGGGCGGTTCGGCGGATCTGGCCGAGAGCACCGGCAGCGACATCAAGGGCGGCGGCAGCTTCTCCGCAGAGACGGCGGGCCGGAACATCCACTGGGGCGTGCGGGAGCACGGCATGGCGGCGTGCCTCAACGGCATGGCGGCCCACGGCGGAGTGCGGCCCTTCGGCAGCACCTTCCTGATCTTCGCCGACTATTGCAAGCCATCGATCCGGCTCTCTGGTCTGATGCGATTGCCGGTGATCTACATCGGCACTCATGACTCGATCGGCCTGGGCGAAGACGGGCCGACGCACCAGCCGATCGAACAGCTGGCGATGCTGCGATCGACGCCGAATGTGCACCTCATCCGGCCCGCCGATGCGACGGAAACCGTCGAGGCGTGGCGCTCCGCCATCGCCAGAACCGACGGGCCGACGGTGCTGGTCTTCTCGCGGCAGAAGCTCCCGATCCTCGATCGCGCACGACTGGCGCCGGCGGCGCAGGCAGCGAAGGGCGGCTATGTACTGCTCGATGCGCCTGACGGAAAGCCATCGGCGATTGTGCTCGCGACCGGCGCAGAGGTGCATCTGGCGCTCGCGGCGGTGGAGCGGCTGCAGGCGGAAGGGATTCAGGTGCGGCTGGTCTCGCTGCCATCCTGGGAGCTGTTCGAGGCGCAGCCGCAGGCCTACCGCGATGCCGTGCTCCCGCCCGCCGTCCGGGCCCGCGTCGCCGTGGAGGCGGCGACCAGCTTCGGGTGGCAGCGCTGGGTCGGCGACCTGGGAATGGTCATCGGCATCGATCACTTCGGCGCCTCCGCGCCGGCGGACCGGCTGTTCAGGGAGTTCGGGTTCACGGCGGAGCGGATCGTCGCCGACGTCAAGCGTGTCCTGGAGAAGACCAAGTGACCAATCCGCTCATTCGACTCGGCGCCTGCGGCCAGAGCCCCTGGTACGATTTCATCACTCGCGACCTGATCGTCTCGGGAGACCTCGCCCGGCTGATCGCCGAGGACGGGCTCCGCGGGATGACGACCAACCCGACGATCTTCGAAAAGGCGATCGCCGGCAGCGACCTCTACGACGAGGACGTCCGCCGGCTCGCGGCGGAGGGTCGGCGCCCGGCGGAGATCTTCGAGGCGCTGGCGATCGAGGATGTCCGCGCGGCGTGCGATCTCTTCCTGCCGATCCACCGCGAGAGCCGCGGACTCGACGGCCTGGTCTCCATCGAGGTCTCGCCCACGCTCGCGCGGGACAGCGCAGGGACCATCGCCGAGGCGGAGCGGCTGTGGGGACAAATCGCGCGGCCGAATGTGATGATCAAGATCCCCGGCACCCGGGAGGGGTTATCGGCGATCAGCCACTGCCTCGCGCAGGGGATCAACGTCAACGTGACGCTGCTCTTTGCCGTCGGACGCTACCGGGAGGTGGTGGCCGCCTTTTTCAGCGGGCTTGAGCAACGCCTCGCGTCAGGCAGGCCAGTGCGCGGTATCGCCTCGGTGGCGAGCTTCTTCGTGAGCCGGGTGGACGGCAAGGTCGATCCCCTGCTCGCCAGGCTGGAACCGGCCGCGGGGGCGGAGTTGCCGAGGTCCAAGGCGGCGATCGCCAATGCATGCGCCGCGTATGCAGCGTTCGAGGAGCTCTTCGCCTCGCCGCGGTGGCGGGCGCTGGCGGAGAATGGGGCCATGGTGCAGCGACCGCTGTGGGCCTCGACCAGCGCCAAGGACCCGGCACTCTCGGATGTCTATTACGTCGAGGCGCTGATCGCGGACCAGACAGTGAACACCCTGCCACCGGCCACCTTTGCGGCGTACCGCGACCATGGCAAGCCGGCGGTGCGCATCCACGAAGGAATGGCCGCGGCGGGGGTGATCCTGCGTCTGCTGGCCGATCTCGGCATCAGCCTCGAGGAGATCACCCGCACACTCGAGGTGGAGGGCGTCGCGTCGTTCGCCGGATCGTTCGACTCGCTGCTGAAGGTGATCGAGCAGAAGGCCGCCGCGCTGGTGTAGGCCAAGGCGCGCCGGAGGTAGTGGGCGACCCGTTGGGTCGCCCGTGCTCGTGAGGGATCGCGGTTCAGGTGTGGTGAGGCCGGCTGTCTGAGGGAGCCTCCGCCCGCTGGTGCATGCCGTAGTCGCGGACCACCTGCACCACCCGCAACCGGTAGTCGCGGAAGATCCCGCTCCGCCCCGCCGCCTGGGCCACCCGATGCTCCGCCACCGAACGCCAGCGCGCCACCGCGGCCTCATCCCGGAAGAAGCTCAGCGAGAGCAGCTTCCCAGCCTCCGTCAGGCTCTCGAATCGCTCCACAGCAATGAAGCCATCGATCCGATCCAGCAGCGGTCGGAGCTCGGCCGCCAGGTCCAGGTATTCCTGCCGCCGCCCCTCGGCGGGCCAGACCTCAAAGATCACACCGATCATCGCACGACTCCTTTCGCGGGCAAGTTTGGGTGACAGCCAACTTCCGTCAGGCGTACGCTCACGGGAGGACCGCTGGAACACCGAGGGTACCCTCGACCACGCTGACGAAGGTCCGCTCCTCCCGGAGGATCAATCGGCTCGACTGGGCCATGGCGAAGTTCGCCAGCGATTCCGGATCCGACCTCAAGCGTGCCCGGTAGACCTCGTAGGTGGCGAGGCTGTCAAAGGCGATCAATCCCCACGCGACATCGTTGCTGCCCTCGTGAGGCAGGAAGTATCCGAGCAGATGCCCGCCGCAGCGGGGAATGATCCGGCCCCAGGCCGCGGCGTACTCCCTGAAGCCCTCAAGCTGAAAGGGGTCGATCTGGTAGCGGATGATGCAGGTGATCTTCATCGCGTCCGGGCTCACTGGATCGGGGAGCCCCAGGATAGCGCCGCCACCCTTCGATGGCCGACGAAGTGTCCCCATCCCATATTGCCCGCATGTCGAGACCTGCCTCCCGCCGCCGATCGGCAATTCCAGTCGATGCCTCTGTGGCTCCAGCCGCGGCCCTCCTCGCCGATCCGGCGCGAGTAGCGATCCTGTGGGCGCTGGTGGACGGTCGAACGCTGCCGGCAGGGGAACTGGCGCATTCGGCCGGGGTGAGTCCCTCGACCGCGAGTGCACATCTGGGACGGTTGCTCGCGGCGGGCTGGGTCGCCGCGGAGCAGCATGGTCGGCGCCGCTACTTCCGGCTATGCAACGCGGATGTCGCCCAGGTCCTCGAGTCGCTCGCATTGCTCGGCGCACCGCCGGGCGCAGCCAGGCCCGGCCCGAGTGACGTCGCGGGCGATCTGCGTTTGGCGCGGAGCTGCTACGATCATCTCGCCGGCATGGCCGGGGTTGCGTTGACCGAGGCGCTCAGCCGCGAAGGCACGATCGTCCTCGAAGGCCGAGGCTATTCAATCAGCGCGCCGGGAAGAGTGCGCCTGGCGAGGTTGGGGATCGACGCGGAGGAAGTCACCGCCGACGCCCGGGCCAACGGCCGCTATCTCGCCCGCGCCTGCCTGGACTGGAGCGAGCGGCGCTACCACCTCGCCGGCGCGCTGGGACATGCGCTGCTGCTGCAAGTGCTGGAGCGGGGATGGTTCGAGCGCCGGCGGGCAACGAGAGCGTTGCGATTGACCAACGCCGGGCGGCGGGGGCTGCAGCGGGAATTCGGGGTGCGGTTGGTGTGATGCGCCAGGGCATGCCTTGGCGATACCCAGGCCCTACCCCAGGAACAATCGATACGCGGGATTCTGCGATTCATCAACCCAGGGATAGCCGAGTGTCTTGAGGAACCTGCGGAAAGCGGGCATCTCCCCCGGGGGGACCTGCATGCCGACCAGCACCCGGCCGTAGTCGGCGCCATGATTGCGATAGTGGAAGAGACTGATGTTCCAGTCGGAGCGCATGGAGTTGAGGAACTTGAGCAGGGCGCCGGGTCGCTCGGGAAATTCGAATCGGTACAGCAGTTCGTTGCTGGCCAGCGGCGCGTGCCCGCCGACGAGATGGCGCACGTGCAGCTTGGCCACCTCGTTGCCTGAGAGGTCGAGGGTCTTGAAGCCGCGGCCGCGAAGCGTCCTCACGACGGTCGCGGTCTCCCGCTGATCCTGCACCTGCAGCCCGACGAACACGTGGGCCGCATCGGCATCGGCGAGCCGGTAGTTGAACTCGGTGATGTTGCGCGGCCCGATCGCCGCGCAGAAGCGCTTGAAGCTCCCGGGGCGCTCGGGGATGGTGACGGCGAGGATCGCTTCCCGCCGCTCGCCCATCTCGGCCCGTTCCGCAATGAAGCGCAGCCGGTCGAAGTTGGTGTTGGCGCCACAGGCGATGGCGACCAGTTCCCGGTCCCGGGCGGGGTGCTGCGCCACCCAGGCCTTGGCGCCGGCGATCGCGAGCGCGCCGGCCGGCTCGAGGATGGTGCGGGTATCCTCGAAGACATCCTTGATCGCGGCGCAGATCGCGTCGGTGTCGACCAGGATCATCTCGTCCACCACCTGCCGCGCCAGCCGGAAGCTCTCCACCCCCACCTGTCGCACCGCCACGCCGTCGGCGAAGAGGCCGACGTGATCGAGGCGAACCCTGCGCCCGGCCTTGAGCGAGCGATCCATCGCATCGGCATCAGTCGGTTCCACGCCGATGATCTTCACCTCCGGCCGCAATTGCTTGACGCAGGCGCCCACGCCGGCAATCAACCCGCCGCCTCCGACCGCTACGAAGATCGCATCGATCGGCCGGTGTGCCTGCCGCAGAATCTCGAGGCCGATGGTGCCCTGCCCCGCGATCACATCGGGATCGTCATAGGGATGGACGAAGGTGAGCCGCTTCCCTCGCTCGATACGGCGAGCCTCTTCATTGGCCTCGTCATAGGTGTCGCCGAAGAGCACGACCTTCGCGCCACGGGCCGCGACCGCATCCACCTTGATCCGCGGGGTCGTCACCGGCATCACAATTGTGGCTCGGCAGCCCAGCCGCTGGGCGGCGAGTGCCACGCCCTGCGCGTGATTGCCCGCCGACGCAGTGACGACCCCGCGGCGGAGCACCGCCGGCGGGAGCTGCGCCATCTTGTTGTAGGCTCCCCGCAGCTTGAAGGAGAAGACCGGCTGCATGTCCTCGCGCTTGAGCAGGACCCGATTCCCGAGCCGGGCACTCAGGCTGGGTGCCAGCTCGAGCGGCGTCTCGATGGCGACATCGTAGACCCGGGCGTTGAGGATGCGGCGGAGGTAGTCGCTGAGCATGAATCAACAAAAAGGGGAAGGGGGGAAAGGGGAAGGGTGCGAATGCTGTAGCGCGTAGCCCGGTGCGCCTCCATACTTCCACACTAGTCGGACCCGTTTCCCATTCCCCTTTTCCCTTTCCCCGTTTTTCTATGCTCGCCTTCCTCCGGCGTATTTCGCTCACGTGGTGGATCATCATCTCGATGGTTGTCGGGGTGGCGGTGGGCTACCTCGACAACGCGGTGTGGACCAGCACCGACCTGAGTGTCTATCTGCAGCCGCTGTCGTCGATCTTCCTGCGGATGATCAAGTCGATCGTGGTGCCGCTCGTCTTCGCCAGTCTGGTGACGGGGATCGCGGGCCATGGCGACGACCTCAAGCGTGTCGGCCGGCTGGCATTCCGCTCCATCATCTACTTCGAAGTCATGACGACGGCTGCGCTGTTCATCGGGCTCGGCGCCGTGAACCTGGTCCGCCCGGGCGACGGCATCAACCTCAATGTGGCAGTCGACAGCGCCCAGGTGGCCCAGTTCGCCAGCAACAAGCCCACGCTGAGCGGCGTGCTGGAGCACACTGTCCCGGCCAGCTTCTTCGACGCCGCGGCGAAAAACGAGGTGCTGCAGATCGTGTTCTTCTCGATCCTGTTCGCGATCGCGCTGACCCAGGTGAAGAGCAAGCACAAGC